>CAXMNC010000266.1:0-24484 GCA_964194625.1 Acidiferrobacterales bacterium | reverse complement strand
CTATACTGGATTGCGGGCGGGAGAAAAGTTATATGAAGAGTTGTTTCACTGTGATGAAAAGCTTGTTGATACTGAACATGCAAAGATACTGCTTGCGAATAGCCGCACGATAGATAAAAAGATCGTTGAGCGGGCGATTGCCAATCTGCAGGAGGCGAACAGGGCGAACGATGCGGTTAAGATGGCGGCAGTTCTGCATGCATTGGTGCCCGAGCATTTAACCCGAGTCGCACAACTTAACGACGCCGGCCAGAATACACCCGAACTCTCGACCCAGAAGTAACGCGCATAAGTCAATCATCGTAACACACTGAGTTTAAATGAAAATTACCATAATTGGGACGGGTTATGTCGGTCTTGTGACCGGCGCTTGTTTCGCTGAGATGGGCAACAACGTTGTCTGCGTTGACGTCGACAATGAAAAAGTTGAAGCACTGAAACGAGGCGTCGTTCCCATTTACGAGCCTGGTCTCGAAGCGATGGTGGCTGACAACGTCGCAGAGGGGCGAATAGCCTTTACGACGTCGTTGACGGACCCATTAGCGGAGGCCCAAGTCTATTTCATTGCCGTGGGTACGCCCCCACGTGACGATGGTTCAGCAGACCTTAGCCAAGTGCTTGCGGTCGCGCGTGAATTAGGTCAACAGCTTAGTAAGTACACCGTTGTTGTCAACAAGTCCACCGTGCCGGTAGGTACGGCTGAGCAAGTGAACACTGTCATAGGGGATTGTCTTAAGGGGCGTAACGAGAACCTTCCCTTCGATGTGGTTAGTAATCCAGAGTTCCTCAAAGAGGGTGCGGCGGTCGCGGACTTCATGCGTCCAGATCGTATTATCATTGGCACTGAGAGTGAGCGCGCAAAGATCATAATGCGAGAAGTCTACGCGCCGTTCATGCGCACGCGCGATCGCGTGTTATTCATGGATGTTCGCGACGCGGAAATGACAAAATATGCGGCAAATGCCATGCTTGCCACCAAGATCTCATTCATGAACGAGATCGCAAACCTTTGTGATCGCATGGGGGTAGACGTTGAGAGCGTGCGGTTGGGAATAGGGTCCGACGCGCGAATTGGTTACGGCTTTATTTATCCGGGATGTGGCTATGGCGGCTCTTGTTTCCCCAAAGACGTCGACGCACTCATTCACATGGCGGAACAGCAGGCGTTTCAACCGAACCTATTAGACGCGGTTAGATCTACAAACGACGCACAGAAGCGGGTGTTATTCGAAAAGATCGTACATCGATTCGGTGGCGATCTCAGCGGTCGCTGTTTCGGTATCTGGGGTCTCGCCTTCAAACCCGGTACCGACGACATGCGTGAGGCACCATCGTTAGTATTGCTTGATGCACTCATCGGCGCCGGTGCCCGCGTCAAGGCCTACGATCCCGTAGCGATGCCCGCGGCCCAGGCACAATTACCGAAAGCGTGGTTCGATAATGGAGAGCTTGAACTGACTAAGCATCAATATGAGGCGCTAGAACAAGTCGATGCGATGGTCTTGGTTACTGAATGGAAGCCGTTCCGGCATCCGGATTTCTCAAAGATGAAACGGGTGATGAAATCGCCAGTCATTTTCGATGGCCGCAATCAATACGATCCGGAAGCACTGCGCGAAGATGGTTTCGAGTATTCTGCTATCGGGCGATAGTCGGAGTCTTTCAAGCTAATCGATGAAAGGTAACAATACCGTATGGCATAGCGCTACGGTTACGCGTGCGCGCCGGGAGCAGCAGAATAAACACAAAAGCGTTGCACTGTGGTTTACGGGTCTGTCTGGGTCCGGAAAGTCCACGTTGGCGCATACGGTAGAAGAGGCACTGCATAGCAAAGGGTGTCGTACGTTCGTGTTTGATGGCGATAATGTACGGCATGGTTTATGTGCCGACCTGGGTTTTTCAGATGAGGACCGCGCCGAGAACATCCGTAGAATCGGGGAAATGGTGCGACTATTTACCGAAGCGGGCGTTATTGCGCTAACAGCGTTTATCTCACCTTTCCAGCGGGATCGGGAGTTCGTGCGGCGACTGGTAACGCCGGCGGACTTCATTGAAATCTATTGTCAGTGCGACCTCGAGATCTGTGAAGGTAGGGACGTTAAAGGCCTATACAAAAAGGCACGCGCAGGAGAGATCCCTGACTTCACCGGCGTTTCTTCTCCCTATGAAGAGCCGGAAAACGCTGATCTGGTTCTCGACACCGGCCATACATCACTAGAGTCATGCCTAGAACGTGTTTTGGCCTTGCTGGCGGAAAGAAGCGTTATCTCTAACCAATGAACTGGTTCGCATCTATTCTCTTAGGACGATGAGCGTTATCAAAAAGGCTGTTTTCCCGGTGGCTGGTTTGGGGACGCGCTTTTTGCCGTTCACCAAGGCAAGTCCCAAAGAGATGTTGCCCATCGTTGACAAACCCTTGATTCAATATGCGGTCGAGGAGGCGTTGGCGGCAGGGGTTACAGAGCTTATTTTCATTACCGGCAAGAACAAGCGTGCCATAGAAGACCATTTCGATAAGGCCTTCGAACTGGAAGCGGAGCTAGAGGCACGCAACAAGAAGGATTTGCTTGATGCAGTGCGAGGAATCCTGCCGGCCCACGCGTCCTGTGTTTACATCCGCCAACCGGAGACACTTGGATTGGGTCACGCGGTGCTGTGTGCCCGCCCCGCGGTTGGCAACAGCCCTTTCGCGGTGATCTTGCCAGATGATCTTATGAGTGCCGAGCCCAACGTCTTGAAGCAGATGGTGGACCTATACCGGCAGCGGCCGAGCTCAATTGTTGCTGTGCAAACCGTCGCTAAGAAAGAAACAGGTAGCTACGGGATCGTAGAGGGCGAAGTCGTTGGTGAACGGCTCTACACGTTGAGCGGTATCGTCGAGAAGCCTAATCCAAACGAGGCGCCTTCCACCCTAGCGGTGGTCGGACGCTATGTCTTCACGCCTGAGATTTTTTCCCGCCTGGAGAAAATACGCACCGGTGCTGGCGGTGAATATCAGTTGACCGATGGTATCGCTGATCTGATGCGGGACGAGACCGTTTATGCCTATGAGTTTATCGGCCAACGCCATGACTGTGGCGGCAAGCTCGGTTATCTGCAGGCGACCGTCGAGTATGGGTTGCAACACCCGGAGTTAGGGTCGCACTTTCGCGAGTTCTTGAAGAAACTTAAGGTTTAGTTTTGAAATCTGATGCGCAAGCGGCCTGGGAAGTTCTTCAGCGGGCGGACTGTCTGTACGAGGCGCAGGAAGTGGAAGCCGCGCTCGACGTGATGGCGGCGAACATCAGTAATACCTTGTCGGAGAAGAATCCTTTGGTCGTATGTATCATGCAAGGTGGCGTGGTGCCCTTCGGTAAACTCTTGCCGAAGCTCCAGTTTCCATTGCAGATTGACTACGTCCACGTCAGCCGCTATCGCGAGAAATTCCATGGGGGCAAGCTCGATTGGATCGTTGGTCCGAAGGTACCCGCCCGCAACCGTACCGTGTTGCTCGTGGATGACATCCTTGACGAGGGTACCACTCTAAGCGCCATCGAGGAGTCTTTTCTCAAGGAGGGCGCGAACGAGGTGCGCAAAGCAGTGCTAATTGTAAAAAAACGAATCCGCGCGCAAGAAATTAAAATCGACTTTGCCGGCCTGGAGGTGCCTGATCGCTACGTATTTGGTTACGGCATGGACTATAAGGGTTACCTACGCAACGCACCCGGCATCTATGCGGAACGCGAACACCCGTGACAGCGATCGCAATAATCGGCGGCAGTGGCTTGACTCAACTCGAGAATCTTGAGGTCTCAAGTCACGAAGCCATCCATACTCCCTACGGGGATCCTTCATCAGAGATAGTATTCGGTAATCTCAAGGGTCGAGAGGTGGTATTTTTACCTAGGCATGGTGTTGCGTACACCATTGCGCCGCATGCGATAAATTATCGCGCCAACATCTGGGCCATCAAGCAGACCGGCGCCACGCATATCATCGCGGTCAACGCGGTCGGCGCCATCGCCGATCTGGAGGTGGGCTCTCTCGCTTTCCCCAATCAGATCATTGATTACACGTATGCTCGAGAGCACACGTTTTTTGGGGCTGAGCACCAGCAGGTGACTCACGTCGATTTCTCCCATCCTTACTGTGAGTCGTTACGTGAAGCATTTGTCGGCGGCGCGGAGCGGGCAAGCCTATCGGTGCCAACGCGGATCACGTACGCGGCAACTCAGGGCCCACGGTTTGAGACCGCGGCAGAAATTGCGCGTCTCGAACGTGATGGCGCTCATGTCGTCGGCATGACAGGTATGCCGGAGGCTGGTTTAGCAAGAGAGCTTGGACTGTGTTACGCCGCTATCGCGATAATCGTCAATCCGGCGGCCGGTAAGACCACGGGAGAGATCAGCCTCGAGGAAATAGAGCAGAACCTGGAGGTTGGGATTGCTAAGGTGCGAGCGCTACTCGAGCAAGTGATTCCGATGATCGATGGTACGTGAGGATTGTGGTTACCAAGTTTGAATCGGCGTTACTTGTACCAGCACCCCGAACTTTGGGTGATCGAAGTAATTGACTTCAAGACTGCGGATGCGACGGTGTTCGCTGATCCGATAGACCTGCGGCAGCGCAACCACCCCCTCAGTGGAAGAGACCATTGCCACACTACGGTCACGAAACAATAATTCCAACTCTATGTGTAGGTACCGGCCCTGGTAAAACCTCATGGTACCAATAAGATCGGACTCGAATGAATTCGGGCTGCCCACCCGCATCCACTTTGCGGTGGAGCGCGGTTCCGCTTCCTGTTCCCATCGTTTATGGGTGAGGATGAGATAGTCACCACCTGCTTCTAGGGCCTTCGCTGCCTCAGAGAGATCAGAACTCGAGTCGGGTTGGGCGCCGCTGTCGCGGGCCTCTTCAATACCAGGAAGCTTCTTGTCTACGGTATCCTGCGTCCACAATTCTTGGCCTTCCAAGTAGTCCAAATAGTTCTGAAAAACCAGGACTTCGATCTCATAGCGATTGGGTGGCTTGGTTGTCAAGGCCGCACTGGCCGGCAGCGAAAGGCCAAGACTCAGGGCAAGAATAAGAGCAATCCGGGTTGCGTACATTTCGTATGGGCTTTCAGTCGAGTACTATTGCTTAGTCTATCTGATATTTTGCACAATCCCTAGAATGACCGTTAGACGCGTATTGAAAATGGGTGATCCATTGCTGTACGACAAGGCTGCGCCGGTGGAGGAGTTTGGTACCCCGCAACTGGAAGAACTCATCAGCGATATGTTTGACACCATGGCGGCGCTAAAGGGCGCGGGGCTGGCGGCGCCACAGATTAGTGTATCGCAACGAGTCGTTGTCTTTGGATTTGAAAGTAATCCTCGCTATCCGGAAGCCGAACCGGTGCCGACTACCGTTTTGGTTAATCCAACTATAGAGCCCCTGGGTGAGGAAACCAATGAAGACTGGGAGGGATGCCTTAGCGTCCCGGGGCTGCGCGGTCGCGTGGAGCGCCACAGCAAAGTTCGATATCACGGCTATGACCAGACCGGCGGTGTTATCGATCGCACCGTCTCGGGGTTCCACGCACGTGTGGTCCAACATGAATGTGATCACCTCGATGGTATTCTTTATCCGATGCGTTTAAAGGATGTCCGCCTCATGGGTTTCGAAGAAGCGTTATTCCCCGACTTGTAGCAGTTAGCGATAATCAACCGACAGTGTCTTTAGTACCTGGCGTATTGTCGTTATCCGATCATCCACGTCATCGGTGGCGGTGAGCACACGCAACCGTTGGGGCCCGTCAAGTTTGTAAATGCCTGGCGCTGAATGTAACAGTTCGATAATGGCGCTAGAGTCGACATTCGGATTGGGATGAAACTCAATACGGATTCCACGAGGGCCGGCATCGATCTTGCGAATTCCAAGTGGTGTAGCCTCAAGCCTGAGGGCGGTAACGGTGAATAGTAACTTGGCAGCATCGGGCAATAGTCCGAAACGATCGATGATCTCTTCCCGCAATGCCTGTAGTTCCATTTCATTGGGCGCACTAGCGATTCGCTTGTATAAAACTAAACGCATATGCACATCAGGCAAATAATCATCGGGCAATAGTGCCGGTGCGTGGACATTGATTTCAGTACCAGTGTGAATCGGCTGTTCTTGGCCTAGTTCGCCGCCTGCCTCTAACGACTTCACGGCGCGACTTAGCAGTTCTGAATAAAGCACAAACCCCACCTCGTCTATCTCCCCGCTCTGGGCTTCGCCCAGTAACTCGCCGGCCCCACGAATTTCCAGATCGTGGGCGGCGAGCGTAAACCCCGCCCCTAGGTCTTCCAGCGACTCAATCACCTCAAGCCGTTTGCGTGCATTGTCGGTTATGCTCGTGCGTGGTGGGATTAACAAATATGCATAAGCGCGATGATGTGAGCGTCCCACACGGCCACGAAGTTGATGCAATTGCCCGAGTCCGAACTTATCAGCCCGCTCGATGATGATGGTATTGGCGGTCGGAATATCAATGCCCGATTCGATGATGGTCGAACAAACCAGGATACTGAACCGCTGATGGTAAAAGTCCAGCATGATGCGTTCGAGCTGCCGTTCCGGCATTTGCCCATGGGCCATGTGTACTTCAGCTTCGGGGATCAAATCTTGAAGTTGTTGCGTCACCCGCTCGATGGTGCGAACTTCATTGTGCAGGTAGTAGACTTGCCCACCGCGCCTTATTTCTCGCAAACATGCCTCGCGAATTAGCGCTTTGTTCGATTCACACACGAGGGTCTTGATTGAAAGACGTTCGTCCGGTGCGGTCGCAATCATGGAAATATCGCGTAGTCCACTCAGTGCCATGTTTAAGGTGCGAGGTATGGGGGTGGCGGTGAGGGCCAATACGTCGACGTCACGTCGCAACCTCTTCAAGCGCTCCTTTTGACGCACTCCGAATCGATGCTCTTCGTCGAGGATAACGAGACCAAGGTTCTTGAAGCGCACATCATCCTGTAGAAGTCGATGAGTGCCAACCACGAGGTCAATTGCACCGCTGGCGAGGCCTGTCAGAACATCAGCCTGTTGTGTCTTGCTACGAAATCGAGACAGTAGTTCGTTACGAACCGGGAGATCGGCGAAACGATCACAGAAGTTCTGAAAGTGTTGTTGTGCCAATAGCGTGGTCGGCACCAGCAACGCCACCTGGGCCTGACCCTGAATGGCCATGAAGGCGGCGCGCATCGCGACTTCGGTTTTGCCAAAGCCGACATCGCCGCACACCAGTCGGTCCATGAGCTTGTCCGATTCCATATCCGCCAACACCTCGTCTATGGTCCGTGCTTGGTCCACGGTCTCTTCGAACGGGAATACGTCGGCGAAGACCAAATAGCTATCATCTCGCGGTGGGCAGGCGCGACCCTTGCGAGCGGCGCGGATCGCCGAAATCTCAAGTAACTCGGCGGCAACATCGTTGGCCTTCTGCTGGGCGCGACGTTTGGCCTTTTCCCAAGCGTCGCCACCCAATCGGTGCAGCGGGGTATGCTCGGAATCGGTGCCGGTATAACGACTAATAAGGTGTAGGGCCACCACCGGGATGTAGAGCTTGTCGCCGCCCGCGTATTCCAGGGTCAGGAACTCGGTGGGGCCATCGCCGACATCTATTATTTGTAGGCCGAGGTAACGACCCACGCCGTGATCCTCATGGACCACCGGATCACCGACCCGCAGTTCGGCCAGGTTCCGTATGACGGCCTCGGGGTCACGGGTGCTGCTGCGGGCACGGCGCCGGCGCTGGGCGGCACGTTCACCATAAAGTTGAACCTCGGTAATGACGGCGACCGCGGATTTTGCCAATACTAGGCCCTTCTCGATATTGGATACGGTGAGGCCCAGTGGCGTCTCGCCAGCCAGGAAGTCGGCCCAGCCCTGCACATCTTCGGGAGTGAATCCGTTGTCGGTCAGCAGGGCTCGCAATGTCTCCCGGCGCCCCAAGGTCTCCGCAACTAACAATATTCGGCCTTGGAACGTACGTAAATTGTCAAATAGGGTCGCATAAGGGGCATCCGCCTTGTAGTCAACCGGGAGTCGTGGCGGCACCAGGGTGTCGAACGCGGCGGTTGATGCTGGATTGGCCGCCGCCGTGGTGTCGGCCACTTCGTCGGCCTTGAAGGACAGAAGGTGGATTCGAGGCTGTCTTTCTAGGGATTCCGTGAACTCTTGCTCCATCAGAAAGAGCTCGTGAGGCGCCAGGATCGGTCGACTGACATCGTGACGACGTTCCAGGTAGCGCTCCTCGGTCTCGCGCGCGAAGGCGTGGGCGGCCTCTAAGGCGTTGGCATCAATTATGCACGCATTTTGGGCAGGTAAATAATCGAAGAACGTCGCGGTATCGGAGAAAAACAGCGGCAAATAATACTCAATACCCGCTGGCATAGCACCACGGCTGACATCGCGGTAGAGGGCCACCTTCTGGGGGTCACCTTCAAAGCGAGCGCGAAATTGCCGGCGGAAAAACTGAATTGCATCAGAAGTTAACGGAAATTCCCGTGCGGGCAGTAATCGGATCCCATTGAGTTTTTGCCCAGACCGTTGAGATTCGGAATTGAACTCCCGCAGCGACTCAATTTCGTCGTCGAAGAGGTCGATACGAAAGGGTGTAGGGCTTCCCATGGGGAAGAGGTCGATAAGACCGCCCCTGACCGCAAACTCGCCGGGTTGCATCACCTGCGACACGGCGTGGTAACCGATGCGAACAAGTTGCTCACGAAAGACGTCGATTTCGAGAATGTCTTTCATGTTGAGAACAAAGCTGTGCTTGGCGACATAGTCGAGCGGCGGCAAGCGGTGCATCAGGGTCGGCACCGACGCGAGAACGATACCTCTTTCCCAAGCTGGGAGTTGAGACAGAGTGAGCAGACGTTGGGAAATGATGTCTGGGTGCGGTGACAAGACATCGTAAGGGAGACATTCCCAGTCTGGAAAAGTAATGACATTGAGTTTGGCATCTGGCGGCGCGTAAAAATGAATCTCGTCTTCCAGTTGCCGGGCGGAGCGGGCATCGGCAGTGACCACCAGCAACGGTCCACGATGTTGGTCAGCCGCGCGGGCGATCGCAAGTCCACGGCTGCTACCGTAGAGCCGGCTCCAATAAAGAGGTGCCCCCGGGTTCCGGGGGAGTATCGGGTCAAGCGGTGATAGTAATGTTTTTTGACGGATGTCTAAGGGTTGTTGCAATTTTCGAATCCTGTTGGAGCGAGAACGCCTATTCTAAGCCGCGCGCGGCGCGGACCACGTCTCGGCGAAAAGTCTTGCATATATCCAGGGTTAGGAGCATAATTTAATCCAAGTCCGCATGTTACCGCAATAAGTACAAGCCACAGAAAAGAAATCTCGGAGAGTAGTGAATGAAAAAGCGACAGTCAAAGTTCAAAGTGGGTGACACCGTATTTTATCCTTCTGCTGGTGTCGGTCTTATTGAGGGCGTTGAAGACGTATTCATTGGTGGTGGATGTGATCCCTGCTTTGTTATTCGTATCGCAGAAACTCGGATGACAATCAAGATTCCACAAGCAAACGTTCAAAAGAGCGGTTTGCGTCCATTGCTCAGTAGTCGCAAGCTCAAAGAGTTGTTTCGCATCTTATCAGCCGAAGGTAATTGCCGGGTAACCGGTGGAAACTGGACCGATCGATGCCGAGAGCTGGATCGCAAGATCAATTCAGGTTCTTGCCTCGAGCTCGGGGAAGTCGTGCGCGACTTGATGCGTTGGAAACAGGAATCGCGTCTCTCTTTCGAAGAGTCTATGCTGCTAAAGACGGCGAGTAACTATCTGGCTAATGAATTGGCGGCCGTACAAGGGATTCCGGCTGAAGCAGCAATCGATCGAATTCGAAGCCACGTCGAAGTCCGTGCTGCATAAAGAGGCTTTAGCAACCTCCCGTTAAACAAAATTGGACAGTGCATCTAGGATCTGGGCCGTTGTACCTGCCGCGGGCACCGGATCCCGGATGCAAACTTCCCTCCCTAAACAATACGTACCACTACTCGGGCGACCACTAATCCTGCATACGCTGGAGCGCCTGTGTGCTCACCCTAATGTCTCGGGCGTAATGGTTGGTATTGCGTCGGATGATCAGTGGTGGTCTACGCTTGCGCAAGACGTCTCCCAGTTGCCAAAGTTTTTGGATACCTTTGTTGGCGGCAGTGAGCGTGCCGATACCGTGAACAATGGTCTTAAAGCGCTGGCCGAGCATGCAAGCCCCGATGATTGGGTTTTGGTTCACGATGCCGCACGCCCTTGTGTGCGCGCAAGCGATATTGATAGGCTGATAAACGAAGTTAGCGGGCATGCCGATGGCGGGTTGCTCGCGCTGCCGATCGCAGACACGGTTAAACGTACCGACGATGGACGTATTGTTTCCGAAACGGTATCGAGGACGAACCTCTGGCGTGCGCAGACCCCACAGTTGTTCCCGTTAGCACGACTAAGCGAAGCGTTGGCGCAAGCACTCGCGACCGGCGACGTCGTCACCGATGAAGCGGCGGCAGTGGAACGCCTTGGTGGTCGACCGCGCGTGGTGGCGGGGCATGCGGACAACATAAAGATCACTGTCGATGAGGATATAGCGCTGGCGGAGTTATTTATGACGCGCCAACAAAAGGGGCAAATGTGATCCGCATTGGGCACGGCTACGATGTGCATGCGTTGGCGGAAGGGCGCAAGCTGGTGCTCGGTGGTGTGCACATCGATCATCCTAAGGGGTTAGCGGGGCATTCAGACGCCGATGCCTTGATTCATGCCATCTGTGATGCCTGTCTGGGTGCGTTGGGGCTCGGCGATCTGGGGCACCACTTCCCGGATACCAATCCGAAATATAAAGGTATCGCTAGCTGTGAGCTTTTGGGGCAGGTGGCCAAGCTCATAGGGGTTCGGGGCTGGCAGGTGATCAATGTGGATAGCACGGTTATCGCCCAGGCGCCGCGTCTGGCCCCACACCTCGAGGCCATGAAGGCGAATATCGCGACTCATCTCGGGATTAAGCCGGATCAGGTCAACATCAAGGCGACGGTGGCGGAGAGACTAGGATCGCTCGGGCGGGAGGAGGGCATTGCCGCGCATGCAGTGGTCCTAGTGGAGCGTCATACTACTGACAAAGGGCCGTAAACCACGAGGCATTTCGAGTGAAGTGAGGCAACTTTTCCGTAACTACACAATAAGTTGTCAATGCTTCTTCAGGTTATTTGCCCAATGATTTGAACCGCTCTGCCTGGCCGGGAACGTCTTTTGCCAGCTCTTGGTTAGCATGTGATAAACATGAATACATGCTATTCCCATGTCTAAGATGATCCAACTGCGCAATGCCCCCGATGTGCTTCACAAACGAAGGACGGTCGCCCTCGCTTGACGTGAACAGGATCATGACATATCTTGACATGTCAAGGCACTGCGGGCGAATATTATCATGGCTGGAATCAAAGTCAGTTCAAAGGTCGATGAGTCAGTTTGGAACGAATTGAAGGCACTCGCCGACGAGTCGCATCAGAACATCTCTGGCCTGCTCACCGAGGCGATCAGTGAGTATGTTAGCCGCAAGCGCGTGCGCCCAGATGTACTCCGACATCTAGACCAATCCATCGCCGAGAACGAGAAACTAGGCAGGCTGCTTGCGGGCTGAGACCGTCCTCTTCCTCACGGTTGAAGAGGTGCTCGCGATACACGAGCGCCTTTTGTCCGAGTTTGGCGGGCCGCCTGGTGTACGCGATCTTGGTTTGCTTGAAAGTGCCTTGTTTCGGCCACGCACGGGCTACTACGAGGACATCGCAGAGATGGCCGCAGCGTTGTTCGAGTCGCTGTTGATGAATCACCCGTTCATCGATGGCAATAAACGAGTCGCTTTCTTCGCTACCGACTTGTTCTTGCGATTAAACGGCTGGAAGCTCAAAGTCGACGCAGACAAAGCGCATGCGTTCCTAATCGGATTGCTTGAGGAAGGCGAATGCGACTTCGAGCGATTACTGCCTTGGGTTAGAAGTTCGTTAATTCGGCTCTAGTTAAGCGCACCCGGCCAATTCTTATCGGCGGCGGCGATGCGACTAGCAATGTCGCGCCGCCAGCGCTTTCGAACTCCGAGACTGTAGTTGAGATAAAGCTTGTCATCGACGATGGTCCAGGCCTCGGGTACGGTGCTGGCGGTGTAGCCCTCAGACAGCGCGTAGGCACAGTAGCCGCCATACTGGGGCGCGTATTTTTCGGGGTTCGCCTCGAACAGAGCGAGATTCTCGGCGCTGGCGAACTTGAACTTCTCGCCCTTCCACTCAAACGTGTACTGGTTGCTACCCTTGGTCGGTTTGCGTTCGGTGAAATAGGCGACCGGATCGTGCCCGCGGATGGCACCATCGCTGGTGGCAAATACGGGTGATTTGCCGGCATAGGCCAGGGGCAGCAGTAACAATAGACCAATAACGACTAGCAGTTGTTTTCGCAGCATTCCATTCTTCTCCTTGTGGGCGGGCTGTCATACTTCGTTCGGTCGGCGGCACAAAAGTTCCAGCGTAGGGTATTATTGTCTCTCATAGCCGGTTTTCCTGCCAACGATCACACCGGAAAACGTCATGGCGACCAAGAAAAAGAAAACCACCCGCCGCCGAAGGACAAAACCGATAGAACCGACCGGGCTTACACCGGCGCAAACATTGGGCCGAGTTCCGGCATCGGTCGAAGCGCTCTGTGAAGATATCGAGCTCGATGGCGGCAGGGTGCTCGCCCCGTACCGTGACCCGCTCGGTGGTCGTTGGTTGGTGTTGGCGGTGTTGCCGTTGGCGTTGGTCGAGCCGACGCCGTACCAGCGGGGGCTTTCTGACGCGCATGTGAAGCGCTTAACAGACGTCATCTCTAAAACCGGCCGCTTTCTCGATCCCGTGATTGCTTTTCGAGTCGCAGACCGTCGCTATCAAACACCGAATGGTCACCATCGCGCGAACGCGCTCAAGCAACTCGGTGCCCGTTCAATCACGGCCTTGATTGTGACCGAAGAGCAAGTGGCCCGACTTATCCTCGCGCTGAACGTTGAAAAGGCCCACAATCTTCGTGAAAAATGTCTCGAGGTGATCAAACTTGCGCGCCACCTGCAGCCGCTGCCGGACTTGCGCGAGCGGGACCTTACCCTCGAGTTTGACGAACCTGCCTTTCTTACCCTAGGACTTTGCTATGAGCAGCGCGGTCGTTTCGCAGGCAGCGCTTATCATCCGCTGCTCAAACGCTGCGACACGTTTCTCAATAAACGCTTGGTTGCTGCCCTTGAGCAGCGGCAGGGCTACGCTGAACAATTACTCACGATCGACGATCGCGTGACAGAACTGGTGCAAGCACTGAAGGCCAAAGGTCTAGAGAGCCCTTACCTGCGAAATTTTGTGGTGGCCCGTATCAATCCCTTACGTTTTCGCCGGGGCGAAAAAATGCCGATTGTTGAAGCGCTCGACAAGGCAGCGCGCGCGGCTGAGCGCTTCAACCCGACCAAAATCGGCGTTGCTGATCTCGCGCGCAGTGGTGGAGCTGGAGTAGGGGATTGAGCTACTTGCGCTTCAAAAGCACGTAGACGGCGCCAGTGCCGCCATCGTTAGGGAGGGCCGAGCAGAAGGCCAGCACTTCATCTTTCTTGCGCAGCCAGACGCTAACTTTTCCCTTCAGGATCGGCAGCTTACTGACGGAGCCTAAACCTTTTCCGTGGATGATTCTGACGCAGCGTTTTCCCTCTTTCCGGGCGCGACGCAGAAAGGTATTGATCAGTTCATGTGCCTCGGCCACGCGTTGGCCGTGCAAGTCGAGCTCTGCCTCGAGCGCATATTGGCCGCGTCTAAGCTTTCGTACCACGTTGGTTTGCAATCCGGAGCGCACAAACAGCAGTTCATCACCGGTTTCTATGTCGGCATCGTCATGATCCGCCAGCAGGCTTTGCATGACTTCCTGGTCATCGCGTCGGGATTGCTCAGGAATTGGGCGCCGGTGCTCACGAAACGGGGTAACGCGGTCTTGTTTGATACGTTGGACACCGTTCATCGCGTCGTCAAACGAGGCGTTTTTCTGGTCTTTGGGCTGATCATTCATAGCACTATCGGTCTTGCGCTCGATTCTCAAGGTATACATAGCAGATTCAATGGGCGTGCGGCGGTTATGCGCCCTTCAAGAAGCGGTCTGCATCTAGCGCAGCCATGCAACCACTGCCGGCGGAGGTAACGGCTTGCCGATAGACATGGTCTTGCACGTCACCGGCCGCAAAAACACCGGCGACGCTGGTCGCGGTAGAATCACCATTGCAACCGGCATTGGTGATGATGTAGTTGTTCTCCATCTTTAGCTGTCCGGCAAAGAGCTCGGTGTTGGGTGTGTGGCCGATGGCGATGAACACGCCTTCCACGTGGAGTTCCTTGGTGCCGCTGCCTTTGGTCTCCTTGATGCGAAGCCCGGCGACCCCATTGTCGTTGCCAAGGATCTCATCGACGACATAATTGAGCTCAAGGTTGATATTGCCGCCGTCGCCCGTACGCTCCATGACGCGGTCTATGATGATGGCTTCTGCGCGGAACTCCTCGCGCCGGTGTACCAGCGTGACTTCGGACGCGATGTTAGAGAGATAAAGCGCCTCTTCGAACGCGGTATTGCCACCGCCGATGACCGCCACCTTCTGGTTCTTGAAGAAGAATCCATCGCAGGTGGCGCAGGCGGAGACGCCTTTGCCTTTGTAGGCTTCCTCTGATTCAAGCCCAAGATACTTGGCCTTGGCGCCGGTAGCGATAATCAAGGCATCGCAGGTATAAACGCCCGAGTCGCCGGTAAGACGAAACGGCCGCTCTGAGAGTTCGGCCTCGTTGATGTGATCGAAAACGACGTCGGTGTCGAAGCGCATCGCGTGCTTGCTCATGCGCTCCATGAGATCAGGCCCTTGTAAACCTTCAACGTCACCTGGCCAGTTATCGACATCGGTGGTTGTCATTAACTGGCCGCCTTGTTCAATGCCGGTGACCAGCCTGGGCTTCAGATTTGCGCGCGCCGCATAGACGGCGGCGGCGTAACCGGCAGGTCCGGACCCCAATATAAGCACCGGCGAGTGTTTTACCTCAGCCATTGCAAACCCCAAGCGAGGGAGATAACGACAAATCCACAAACGCCCACGAGCGTGTCTGGCCAGACACCTGCCACGAGGGTGGTCTGATGAATTCCTTGGGCTATATGTTACGCTATCGGTATGAGAAGCGTAAAGGAGACGCGGTGCGCATCGGCATTCCGCGGGAGATAAAACCAAGGGAAGGCCGCGTCGCCTTGGTGCCGGCGGCTACCGGCGAGTTCATCAAGCACGGCCATGACGTTTATCTCCAAGCTGGCGCCGGTATTGCCAGCGGCTATTCTGATCTGGACTACCGCACCCTAGGCGTCAAAATCGTCGACGACGCCGTTACCTTGTATTTCGAATCCGAGATGATTCTGAAGGTGGCCGAACCGATGGCGGCCGAATACGGGCTGCTGCGTGAAGCCCACATCCTATTTTGTTTCCTGCATCTTGCCGGTAACCCTGAACTGGCGACGGTGCTGCGCGACAAGGGGCTGACCGCGGTCGCTTTTGATACGGTCGAGGTTGACGGAAAGCTGCCGTTATTGGCGCCCATGAGCGAGATCGCCGGGCGCCTGGCGGTGCAGATCGGCGCCTCGTTGCTTCATAGCCCGCAGGGTGGGCGTGGGGTGCTGTTGGGCGGCCTGCCATCGACCCCACGCGGCAATGTGGTGGTGCTGGGCGCCGGTAATGTCGGCGCCAGCGCGGTGGGGGCGGCGGTTGGGCTTGGCGCCAACGTAACGGTTTTTGCACGCCAGCATGAGACGCTTGCGCGGATGCATGCGGTGGGCAGCAGCGTGACGGCGTTACCCTCGTATCAACCCCTGATTGCCGAGGCCGTCTACGAGGCCGACTTGTTGATCGGCGCGGCCCTACGCCCAGGGGCGCGTACACCGCAGCTGGTAAGCGCTAAGCTTGTGGGGCAGATGAAACCCGGCAGCGTCATCGTCGATGTGTCGGTAGATCAGGGCGGGTGCGTCGAGACGACGCATGCCACCGACTATGAAAACCCGGCCTACGTGCACAAAGACGTGATTCACTTTGCGGTGACCAATATGCCGGGAGCGGTGCCGCGTACCAGTTCGCAGGCGCTGTCGAGTGTGCTGGTGCCGTATGCATTGCGCTTGGCGGCCAAGGACGGACTTTCCGACCCTGTCGTGCGCAACGGCGTTAATGTCTCAAAGGGGGAGGTTGTGCATCCGGTGGTGGCAGAGGCGTTGGGGTGACGGGGGCTTGGTTTATTGCAGACAAAAGGCGACAATTAGCCCTGTAGTGGGTGTTTAGAAGGAAGGTTGTGCGCCAGGCTACCTGGAAAAGAGCTGACAAACCGGCATTAACTCCCCGCATCATGCACCTCCTTCGGGAGGCGGGACTTTACGTCCTCGGTGCCATCGCGCTGTATCTCCTAATCGCGCTATGGACTTATCATCCGTCAGACCCATCGTGGTCGCATAGCGGTTCGTCGTCGCGCATCATTAATGCCGGTGGCCAGGCTGGGGCCTGGATTGCTGATTTCCTTTTTAATCTTTTCGGCTACGCAGCTTATCTTTTTCCATTGATGATCGGTTTCGCGGGTTGGCGTGTGTTCCGCGACCGCGACAATCCGCCACCCCCGGATATTCGACACAAGGCAATCGTACTCGTGGGCTTTGTCCTGGCAGTGCTGGGCGGTTGCGGGCTTGTCAGCCTGCATATCGTACACAGTGATGCGACGTTGCCATTCACCAGTGGTGGCTGGCTAGGGGTCGCAAGCGTGGCGACGCTGGTACCCGTGCTCGGCTTTGTTGGCGCCACCATTTGCTTGCTCGGGTTTTTCCTGGCCGGGGTTACGTTGTTTGCTGGCCTGTCCTGGTTGCGATTGATGGACACCATCGGTTGGCTTGTCTTCCAACTTGGAGATGGCATCGTCCGGGTCGTATCGACACTGATCGATCGGGTGATCGGGGTGCACGCCCGTCGCCGACGCCGTGAAACAGTGGCCGAGGATGAAAAGCTTCTGCGACAACACCCAGCCCCACGTATCGAGCCCGTCATGGAACGCGTGCAGGCCAGCGAACGGGTTGAACGTGAAAAACAGGTTCCACTTTTCGATATCCCGAGTGGTACCGAGTTACCGACACTGTCTTTGTTAGAGGAACCGCCGGCCCGTCGGCCACATCAGTTCTCCAAACAATCCTTGGAGAGCATGTCGCGGTTGCTTGAAAAGAAGTTGCTGGACTTCAATGTCGAAGTGCACGTGGTTGAGGTACACCCGGGGCCGGTGATCACGCGCTTTGAAGCCGAACCCGCGCGCGGCATTAAAGCCGCACAGATTACTAATTTGGCACGCGATTTGGCGCGTTCGCTATCGGTTATTAGTTTGCGCGTAGTTGAGAACATCCCCGGCAAAGCGACAGTCGGCATTGAAATACCGAACGAGTATCGTGAGACGATCGCTTTAAGTGAGGTCTTGTCTTCTGAAACGTATGAAAGTTCAACCTCACCACTGATCCTGGCGCTCGGTAAAGACATCGGCGGTAACCCAGTCATCGTGGACTTAGTAGGTATGCCGCATTTGCTCGTCGCCGGCACCACCGGTTCGGGTAAGTCGGTGTGTCTCAACTCATTAATCTTGAGCCTGCTTTACAAGTGTGCGCCCGAGCAAGTGCGCTTCATTATGATTGATCCCAAGATGTTGGAGCTTGCGGTCTACGAGGGCATTCCGCACTTACTGACGCCAGTAGTGACTGATATGAAACAGGCCGCGAACGCGCTCAGATGGGCGTTGGCCGAGATGGAGCGTCGTTACCGGTTGATGGCCGCACTCGGTGTGCGCAATATCGCTGGCTACAATCGTAAGGTGTCTGACGCCGAAGAGCGGGGTAATCCAATCCCTGATCCCTTGAATACGAACGGTGAGGAAGTGGCTACCCTTGCCACATTACCCTACGTAGTTATTTTGGTCGATGAACTCGCCGACCTCATGCTGGTCGTAGGCAAGAAGGTCGAAGAGCTGGTGGTGCGGTTGGCGCAGCGCGCACGTGCCGCCGGTGTACATCTAATACTTGCGACCCAGCGTCCGTCGGTTGATGTGGTAACGGGATTAATTAAGGCCAATATACCGACGCGCATCGCGTTTCAGATGGCAACGCGTGTGGATTCACGCACTGTACTCGATCAAATGGGGGCTGAGCAGTTGTTGGGCCAAGGCGACATGTTATTCCTACAACCCGGCATTGGTTTGCCAATACGTGTGCACGGTGCATTTGTGTCCGATCAAGAGGTACACAATGTCACCGGCTTTCTAAAGAGAAGCAGCGCGCCCGTTTACGATGAACAGATTCTCACGGGCGAGTCGATCACGGTTGATGAAAACGGGGAATCACTGTCAGTGTTTAGCAGCGATAACGTCGACGATGATCCGCTTTACGATGAGGCGCTACGCATTGTCACCGAGAGTCGGCGCGCCTCTATTTCCGGTGTGCAGCGACGTCTACGCATTGGCTACAATCGGGCGGCTCGCCTGATCGAGCAGATGGAAGCGCAAGGTATTGTTGGCCCGCTGCAACGCAACGGCAGTCGTGAGGTATTGGCGCCACCTCCGCGGTAGTCTCACGGGTACGCCACGGAAGGACCCGAACTGGTATCATGCGTTGATCCCACAACTATAACCCTATCGTAACCATGATAATGCGAATTCGTGCACTCACCGCTGGGTCGTTAGTGGTTATCGCGATGTTATCTTGGGCGCCGGAGGTCCAGGCGGCCAATGACCTGCAACGTTTTTTCAACGACGTGCAGAGTTATACCGCGAAGTTCTCTCAGGTGGTGCTCGATGAATCTTTCAACCTGTTGCAAGAATCGTCGGGCACGCTATGGATCCAGCGTCCCGACAAGTTCCGCTGGGACTATGATATCCCGTTCGAACAACACATCGTTGGCGATGGCGAAAGGATTTGGGTGCACGATGTCGAGCTACAACAGGTGACCGTGCGTAGAGTAAGTGGTGGATTAGGGGCAACGCCGGCGTTGTTGCTTGCGGGTCGGGGAAAGCTAGACGAAAACTTTTCAGTAAATAGCTTGGGCTTGCAGGGTCAGCTCGAATGGACACAGCTAATCCCAAAGAATAAGGATGGCGGTTACGAAGAGATTCGTATCGGCTTCGAAAACGGTCGCATCCGTATCCTGGAGATGATAGACAGTTTCGGGCAAACGACGCGCATTGCTTTGCGTGATGCTAACGAAAATGTGGAGATCAACGCCGGTAAGTTCGTATTTGAACCGCCGCCGGGGACAGATGTTGTTGGGGAAACCCGCTAACATCTACGCGCGAACATAGGCGTGATGGCGCGACGACTAGTATGAAAGATACAGCGGTCGAAGACCTGTTTGCGAAACAGGACGTCAACGTTTGGCAACCGCTCGCGGATCGCCTACGGCCTCGCTCGCTCGATGACTTTTATGGCCAGATACATTTACTAGCAGCCAACAAACCGCTGCGCCAAGCTATAGACGCCGACGCACTACACTCGATGATTTTCTGGGGGCCGCCGGGTACCGGCAAAACTACCTTGGCGCGCCTTATCGCGCGTAGTAGTGGCGCCTACTTTATTGCTATGTCGGCCGTATTCGCCGGGGTAAAAGACATTCGCGCCGCGGTCGATGCGGCCACACAAGCGCGCTCACAGGGGCGTCGTACGGTATTGTTTGTGGACGAGGTACATCGCTTCAATAAGGCACAGCAAGATGGTTTTCTACCGTACGTCGAAAACGGCACCCTGACTTTCATTGGTGCGACCACGGAGAACCCATCGTTCGAGCTCATTAATGCATTGCTGTCGCGTGTACGTGTCTACGTTTTAAAACCGTTGCAGGCCGAAGAACTTTGTAAGGTTATCGACCGAGCCCTAGCCGATAAGGAAGTGGGGCTTGGCGAGCGCAATCTTGTCGTCAGCGATGGGTCGCGCCAACGTCTCGCGATTGCGGCAGACGGCGATGCCCGGCGCGCCCTTAACTGGCTCGAGATTGCGGCTGACCTGGTGGAGAGCAAGGACGGACAGACGGTGATTCAGGAGACGCTCATTGATGACATCATTAGTGGCAACTTGAGACGATTCGATAAGGGCGGCGACGCCTTCTACGATCAGATCTCGGCATTACACAAATCCGTGCGCGGTTCAGATCCGGATGCGACACTCTATTGGTTCGCGCGCATGCTCGATGGTGGCTGCGACCCGTTGTATGTCGCAAGACGCGCCGTGCGCATAGCTAGCGAAGACATCGGCAATGCCGATCCGCGCGCCTTGCAACTCGCCTTGAGTGCCTGGGATACGTATGAAAGGTTGGGAAGCCCGGAGGGTGAACTTGCCATCGCGCAAGGGCTTGTTTATATGGCATGTGCCCCCAAGAGCAACGCAGTATATAGCGCGTTCAATGCGGCCACGCGCGATGCGCGGGAAAAGGGCTCGTTGGAAGTCCCGTCGCATTTGCGCAATGCGCCGACAAGACTTGCGCAAGAGCTAGGCCATGGGGAAGGGTATCGTTACGTACATGATGAACCTGACGCTTATGCGGCGGGCGAGAGTTATTTTCCTGAGGGCATGGGTGCCAGAACCTACTACCGCCCGGTCTCCAGGGGTCTTGAGCAGAAGATCGCAGAACGCTTGGCCTACTTGAGGGGTCTCAGCAATGAGCCAAAGACGGCGAAGCTCAGTCAGACGGCACGATCGGAGAAAGAGCCGACAAAATAATCTACTGTTAGATACGTTAAGCTTGAAATCAGTGAGGTAAGAACAATGGTCAGAAAGCAGCACCCGTTAGCGTTATTGAGCCTGATAGTGTTAGTAAGCTTTCCGCTTGCGTCTGTCGGCGGTCAGTCGGCGGACGCGAAATACGAAGAAGGCAAGCAGGCTTACAAGGCGGAGAAGTACGGGCAAGCGATGAAAATACTCAAGCCATTGGCCGAATCCAGCCACGCAGCTTCGCAATACTACGTTGGACGTATGCACGAGAAAGGGCTTGGTGTACCCAAGGATGAGACCAAGGCGCTTGAGTGGTACAAGCCGGCGGCTGAGGCCGGGAATTCCCGCGCGCAATACAAGGTCGGGGCTGCCTATGCTCACGGGGTCGGTGGTTTGGAGAAAAACGAGACGGAAGCTGGCAAGTGGTTCATGAAGGCAGCCGAGCAGGGGAGTCGCAAGGCGGCCAAAGTCGTCGCGAAGGGGTACAAGAAGGGCATGTACGGTTTTCCGAAAGACAAAAAGAAAGCAAAGTTCTGGTTAAAGAAGGCAGAAAAATAGCCCGAGGGTAGGGGACGGAACGATGGTACGCGTACTGGCAATTGCGGCTGGCGGCGCGGTGGGTGCGCTACTGAGATACTGGATGTCTAACGGTACACATGCACTTTTGGGTCGCGGCTTTCCTTATGGCACATTGGTCGTAAATGTACTGGGTTCGTTCGCGATTGGATTTCTATTCGTGCTTTTTCTTGAGCGCATGACCCTAAGTGGGGAATGGCGTGCTGGCATATTGGTCGGCGTGATCGGCGCATTCACGACTTTTTCAACCTTCTCTATTGAGACCTTAAATCTGCTCGAAGAAGGCGCGCACCTGAAGGCAAGCCTTAATGTGGCCTTGAGCGTCGCGCTTTGCCTGGCGGGCGCTTGGTTCGGTCTCCTGCTAGGGAGGACGCTATGAGAACCGCCAATGTTACGATGGTGCGCATCTATCTTACCGAAGGCCAGCACCAACTTGATCCGCTATTGGCAAAGCTTCACGATGAAGAGAAGGTGCGTGGCGTGACCGTATTTCGCGGCATCTCTGGTTTTGGCAAATCGGGCCGAATGCATTCCTCAAGTCTGTTAGATTTATCGATGGATTTGCCGCTGGTGGTCGAATTCTTCGACGAGCCCAAAAAGGTTGCCAGTATCATGGAGCATCTGGGTGACATGCTAGAGCCTGGCCACATGGTGAGTTGGTCAGCAGAAGTTAACGAAAGCGCTTAGCCCGCGCAAATGATCGATATCAAACTATTAAGAACGGAACTCGAAGAGACCAGTGTGAAACTGGAACGACGCGGTTATGCCCTGGACAAGAAGGGGCTGAGCGCGCTGGAAGCAATGCGAAAAGAAGTCCAAGTTCGCACGCAGGGGTTGCAAAGCCGACGCAATGCAAGCGCGAAAGAGATAGGGAAGGCCAAGGCGGCGGAGGAAGATACGGCGTCGCTTATGGCCGCGGTCGCGAACCTTGGCGATGAGCTCAAACAAGCGGAAGCCGAGCTCGATGACATCCAAGACCGACTTAGCGATATTTTACTCGGTATTCCCAATTTGGCGCATGAAAGTGTACCCCACGGTCAGGATGAGAATGACAACGTCGAAGTGCGGCGTTGGGGTGAGGCGCCTGCATTCGATTTCGAGCCCAAAGATCATACGGACCTTGGTTTAGAGTTGGGATTGCTCGACTTCGAAACCGGAGCAAAGCTTGCCGGCTCGCGATTTGTCACTATGACGGGGCAACTGGTGCGCCTGCACCGGGCGCTTACGCAGTTCATGATCGACCTGCATGTGCAAGAGCACGGTTACACCGAGATTTACGTACCTTATATGGTAAACCGCGATACCCTGCGTGGTACCGGCCAACTACCCAAGTTCGAGGAAGACCTATTCGGCGTAAAAGGTGAGCACGGTTTTTATCTTATCCCGACGGCAGAAGTGCCGGTAACAAACGTTGTGCGCGGGGAAATTGTCGAGGCAGAAACTCTACCGCGAAAGTATGTCTGCCACACGCCGTGTTTCCGTAGCGAGGCCGGCTCTCACGGCAAAGACACACGCGGTATGTTGCGCCAGCATCAGTTCGAAAAGGTTGAACTTGTGCATATTGTACGGCCACAGGATTCCTATGATGCGCTTGAAGAGCTAACGGACAACGCGGAAAAGATATTGCAAAGGCTTGGCCTGCACTATCGGACGGTGGTGTTGTGCACCGGAGATATGGGGTTTGCCGCCGCCAAGACCCATGACATCGAAGTGTGGTTGCCGGGACAACAGCGCTACCGAGAGATCTCATCGTGTAGTAATTGCGAGGACTTTCAGGCGCGGCGTATGCAGGCGCGCTGGCGTAATCCGGAAACGGGAAAACCGCAGTTAGTGCACACGCTTAATGGTTCCGGATTGGCAGTAGGGCGAACGCTAATCGCGGTGATGGAAAACTACCAGGATGCCGACGGGCGAATTAACGTACCCGAAGCGCTACAGCCTTATATGGGTGGGGCAAAAATTATTGGTGATTGATCAGGCGACTTAGATCAGTAGGAACAAAAAAGGCCCCCATGTGGGGGCCTTTTAGCATGGCCAACAATCTGTGGGTTAGTCGTCGTCGCCAAATACGCCAAGCTAGTGCAGCAAGCTCGTGAAGATATTGTAAAAGGCGATATAGAGCGTGATCGCTTTAGTCTTCGCCCATGGAAAACCCAAGCAAGTGTAACAAGCTGGTAAACAGGTTGAAGATGGAGACGTACAGGGTAATGGTGGCCATGATGTAGTTAGTCTCCCCGCCATGGACCATTGCGCTTGTTTGATACAGGATAAGGCCGGCCATTAAAAGGATAAACATGGAGGAGACGGCTAGCATGAGCGCAGGTATGCTGAAGATCACAGCCCCTAAGCCTGCAAGGAACGCAACCAGTATCCCGACCATGAGAAAGCCGCCCATGAAGCTGAAGTCTTTGCGCGTAGTGAGCGCATAACTGGACAGCCCCAGAAATATGACGGCTGTACCGCCCATGGCCATCACCACCAGCTCGGAGCCGTTGGAGAATTGGGTGAGGTAGAAACTGATAATCGGCCCGAGCGTCAGGCCCATAAACCCGGTCAGGGCGAATATTGATAGCAGGCCCCAGGCGCTGTTTCTGAGCTTCACCGTGACAAAAAGAAGTCCGAAATAGCCCACCAGCGTTAACACCAGGCCTGGATGCGGCAGATTGAATGCCATCGACAAGGCCGCCGTGAACGCGCTAAAGAGCAAGGTGAGGGACAGTAAAATGTAGGTGTTGCGAATCAGACTATTAGTCGCAAGTACCGCTTCCCGGCCTTGCGCAGTACGGGTCATTGGGTTCATATAATCAGTCTCCTTCCCCAGGGAAAGGGGTTGTTAGCTTCTAAGTTACTTGGACTGCTGTATCGCGTCAAGGTTCACCCACTGTAGCTGGGGTTTCTGCCATGCAGTATGCTGCGCGCCGGCCGGCGAGGTGGCCGAGTGGTTGAAAGCGGTGGTCTTGAAATCCGTGAGGGCGCTTCCCTTGTAGTATCGTCCTGTACCACCTCGTTACGTGGAATACTGAAAAACAAGCCAACTGCCTGAGCAGCTATTCGCTCTACTACCGTCCTATACTGCCCTGTTGTCAACAGTCCGTTGGCAATTTTGTCACGCAAGATTATGG
>CAXMNC010000265.1:0-7428 GCA_964194625.1 Acidiferrobacterales bacterium | reverse complement strand
GATTGGAATGTCAACGTAGGTGGCCACGCCGTGAGCTGCCCCGCCAACCCGGCAAGCTGCTTTTGGATCGCCCGACCAAGGGTAAAGGTCTGATGCCCGGCCATCTTCGGGAATGAGTTGTACTTGAAGGGATCGTACTCCGGTCGAATCGATGTCCACTCGAACTTGTGAAAATAAGGTATACGGCTGAGAAGTTTGTGCCAGCTCGCCAAGGCGGCAAAGCGCGTGATGCCGATTGCGGGTGAAAACAAAAATAGACGATTGGGCCGGGCAAGGCCGCTGTCGACAAACGACTCCAACGTATATTTGACCGCGATCGCGCCGCCGTTGGAGTAACCGCCAAGATAGAATGGTCTATCGTCGCCTACTACGTCGCGCACATGGCGCACCGACATCTTGAGCACCGCCATCCAGTCCTGCCAAGTCGCATGGCGTAACGCCGATGGCGTCGTACCGTGCCCCGGTAACCGTGCTACTAACACATAGAAACCTTGGCTGTGAAAGATTTCTGCAATCGCACGCATACTATAAGGGGAATCAGTCAACCCGTGCAGCAGCACCACGCCGCCCTT
Organism: Acidiferrobacterales bacterium; assembly: GCA_964194625.1. Classification (GTDB taxonomy): domain Bacteria; phylum Pseudomonadota; class Gammaproteobacteria; order Acidiferrobacterales; family SPGG2; genus SPGG2. The sequence continues at coordinate 6,856 of CAXMNC010000265.1, read as the reverse complement.
GAGTTCATCCGGTATCAGTTCGTAGGAGCGATTCCAATTACGGGTGAATCTCCCCGGATAAGCCCTGCTGCCTTTAACGTAACGGTTCAGGGATGTGTCCCGGTCTCCGCGCGACGTGCCATAGATCTTTTTGTCGAGTGACTCGAAAAGCCGATCTTCGAGCTCAAGATACTCTTTTAAGGAAAGATCGCTATCCGTCGATGCTGCACGATATTCTTCGGCGAACACGACCGTATGCCACGGTTGCAGATCCGGCAGACGTCGGGCATCGAAGGCGCGCACTAGCATGACGGTCAGCACGATGCTGACCACGATGACAATCGCGCGGCCAAACCATTTTATTGTCTTGATCAAGGTTATCGTCTCGCTAGCGGTCCATAACTATCTGGACATGCGCTCTTGGCCGTCCCTGAAGTCCGTTTTGACTCCTCTATTGCCACGGCCTTTGCCATTCTGCCTGTGTTCGCGCTTAAGATCTTCGGTGCGGCGAGCCGGCTACTAGGATTGCGCCGATGTTATTGCTTTGGTCGAATTATTTAAGTATAAGCACCTATGGCACCTCCAGGGGGAGCCAGTAGCGGCTAGCATACTAGCTCAGCCTTCTGTTACCAAAAATACAAAAAATTGATCGCCCAAAAAATCAAGCAGGTACTGACAAACCCCAAGACCATTCTATTGGGTGTTGGCTTAGGGATTCTTGCCGGCATTTACTTTAAACCGCAGGCGGTAGCGCTGAAGCCTTTCAGCGACCTCTACGTAGCCCTCCTTTCCATGTGCATGCTCCCGATTATGGTGAGCGCACTTGTGTGGGGCATTGGCCAGATGCTGCGAAACCCGAAGACCCGACGTATCTTTCCGCGTATGGCGACGGTCTATAGCGTTGGGCTGCTGATTCCTGCCGTCGTCGGCGTTGTTGTGGCCCTGGTGTTCCAACCGGGTGCGCAATTGGGCGATGCCGCCGCCGACCTCTTGGGAGGCCAGATTCTGGGGGCGGAACGCGCGCAAGAGCCGGGGGGCTTGTTCAGTTTCTTCTTCGGAATAATACCGTCCAACGTTTTCGAGGCCCTGAGCAAGGGACAGTTCATTAACATTGTTTTTTTCGCCGTCCTGGCTGGTCTTGCCCTCGGCGTCGTGCGCACCAAGGGTGCGGATCAGACCTTGGAGATTGTGCACACGCTGTACGATATGTTCTCGACTATCTTCTCCTGGGTACTTATTCCGCTTCCATTCGGACTTTTCTGCGTGGTGGCGGCCAACATCGGCGGGGCCAAGACCGAGTTGCTATACGCCCTTTTGGCCTATCTGGGCTTTTTCTCCCTGGCCGCCGTAATCGTTTTTATTATCTACATCGTCATTCTCGCAATCGCCACGGGCAAGCGACTGTGGCAACCGCTGGTGGAGCTTAAGACTCCCCTGATCTTGGCCTTTGCGACGGATAATCCCTTCGTGGCCTTGTACTCTAGTATCGAGGCGCTGCGATTGCATTTCGATGTGGACGAGGAAGTCGCGAACACGGTCGCCCCTTTCGGCGTGATCGCCAACCAGCACGGACAAATCTTGCTTTTCGCGTTTACCACCATCTTTCTTGCCCAGATCTATGGGATAGAGCTTGGGGTGATAACCTTGGTGACCATCGTCTTAGGTTCGGTCATCGCGGGAGCCGCCGCGGTGGGTGGTGGTGCCGTGATTGGCCCGGTCATGGCACCGATACTCTTAGGAGCTGGAGTACCGTACGTCCTAGCCCCTGTCATTCTCGCGACGACACAACCCTTGATTGCCTCGCTGGTGTCTACGCTTACCGTGCAGGCCACCTGCACCGTCGCCGTGCTGTCAGGAAAGTCTCGGTTGGGGCAAGCAAAGGCCACGGCTGATGCGCCATTGGCAGAAAACGTGAGGGACACATGAGAGCCGGCTCGAGATTCGTGGCATTACTGTCCACCGTGGCGCTTGGCAGTGCGATGGCCAGCGCGAGCGAGACGTATCTCCCGGGTATCCAGCAGCTGATTGACAACAACAGGCTTGTGGTCGCCATCGGCCCGGATGCACCGCCGATGACCATGACTGACAAGAATGGCAACCTGCGGGGCTATGAAATCGAAATCGCCCGGGACATCGGCGCCGAACTTGGTGTGCAGGTCGCGTTTTCCCGAACGGCGGGGACGGATGAGCTTCTTCGCGCAGTGGCGGAAGGCAAAGCAGACATCGGAATTTCAAACCTGGGCCTGAATGTCCATATAGCCCGAATCGTCTCCTTTACGAAGCCCTACCTCACCGAGTCTTCTGCACTGCTGGTCAACCGGGTAAAGGGAATCCAGTTCAACAAGTCGTGTCCGAGTCAATCCGAGCGTCGCGAGCTCGCTCAGAAGCCCGGACAGATTGGTGTGATGAAAGGAGACACCGAAGTTGAAGTTATGAGGCGGAAGGTGCCGGAGGCATCACTCAAAGAGTTTGACTCAGTGGCCAGCATGATGGCGGCGGTGCAGGCGGGAGAGATCGTAGCCAGCGCGCAGGCGGAGGCGGTAGCGAAGTATTTCCTCCGCCAAAACCCATCTGCTTCCTTACGGCTGAAGCTGTGTCTGATCGATGAACGGCAGATACGGCTCGCCATTGCAGTTCGTCCCGATGCGCCACACTTGCTGCGCTGGTTGAACGTCTACCTCGACACGCGGCTGCGAATCCCGAGTGTCGATGAGCTCGTGTATGAGCAATAGGGCCTGAGATTGGGACGATAAACCGTCGGATTCAGTTCGTGTGAGGACAAATGAGGAGTCCAACTTCAAACGGACGGCATAGAAGGACTGAAAGGGTCTTGAAAACAGTATTGCAACGATTGTCCGTTTTCCTGCTCGCAGCCGTGACTGGTGCCGCGGTAGCCGCCGGCGGCAAGTATCTGCCGGACATTCAACAGATTCTTGACAAGAAGAAACTCGTCGTTGCCGTCATCGCCCAGGACGTCCCGCCCATGATCGAGACCGACAAGGACGGGAAGCTGACCGGCTTCGACATCGAGCTTGCACGGGCAATAGCAAAGAGGCTCGAGGTTGAGGTTGAGTTTGTGAGGACGGCGGAAACCTACGACGGGGTTGTCGAATTGGTAGCCAAGGGCGAGGTCGACATTGGTGTTTCATACCTTAGTCGAACGACTAAGCGAGCCAAGTTCGTCTATTTCACGAATCCGTACCTCGTTCAGTCAGCCACCCTTCTCGTCAATAGAACCAAGGCTTTCAAATATCGCTGGGACTGTCCGAGCGTCGACGAGGTTCGCGAGCTTCTCAAGACACCCGGGCTGATTGGGGTACCGAAGAAGGGGGCATATGCAACCTGGGCGAAGTTAGTTCCCGATGCTTCTGTGAAAGAATTCGATTCGGAGTCTGAGAAGATGGGCGCGGTACTGAAAGGGGAAATCCTTGGAAGCTTACAGGGAGAGGTGCAGGCCAGAGACTTCCTCCAGGACGACCCGGCCGCGGCCATACGACTAAAATTATGCGAGATCGGTAAACGCAAAGACTATATCGCGATCGCGGTTCGGCCAGACGCCCCGAACCTCTGGTACTGGCTAAACGTCTATCTGGAAAACCGAACCCTAGTCTTCACCACTAAAGACATATTCATGCAGCAAGGCGAATGGGATTTCTGACTCATTTGGGAGTGGATTGCAAGGGATTTTGAACCGTTCCAGGTTAATTAAAACCAATATATCGACGCCTGAATGGTTTGAGCTCCAGGTTAAACGTTCCGTGGCCGTCGTCGCGAGTTTAGGCATGGTACGAAAACAGAAGCACCATTGCTGCTGATGCCTTTGTCGCCGAACTCGACCGCGCTGTAACACAAATGGTCGAGGCACCAAACCGTTGGCCGCGATACATTTCCACCTCCATCCCACGGACACGCTCACCACGGAACGATGTAGTTCAACCAGGCTTGCATACGCATCATTATGCGCCGAATGAGATGGGTCGCTTTGACGCTGTCGGTGTAGATCGCTGCCGTCCCCACCGCGCCCCCCGGCACCAGCTCGCGGAACTCTTCATCAAGTTCCAGTCTCACCCCGTAGGGGGCGGGCAGTTGCCCGGCGGTCGGGGCCATGGGCACGAGACCGCTCGGTTGCACCTGGCCTTGCGGCGTCATGTACGCGATGGAAAATACCGTCGCACCAAAAATCTTGCCCGGATACAGTTTGAACACAATTTCAGCGCGCTGGCCGGGCTTCACATGTCTTAACATGTTGTGGTTGATGCCCACAAACAGGTGGGTTTGGCCTTGGTAGACATAGGCCACCCAGCTACGCACAGGCAGGTTTGTCACCCGTTGCCCCGGGCGGAGCGTGAGAGCGATGACAAAGCCATCCGCGGGCGCGGTCACTGTAGTCTGTTCTAAGTCGTACTGAGCGGTGTCAAGATCCGCGCGCACCTGCACGACCGTCGTGTCTGATTCATACGCAAGCCGCGCCTTCTCCTCGTTGGCCCGGGCATTGCGGATGGCGGCTTGCGCCGTTTCGTACGCGGTACGCCAGCGCACAACCTCCCGCTCAGGCGCGGCCCCTTGTTCCTGAAGTGTTAGGTTACGCTCGTATTCACGCTTGGCACGATCACGCTCCGACGTTGCCCGTGACACTGCGGCCTTCGCTGAGTCGAGTGCGGCTCTAAGCTGCGGAATTGCCTTCTCCGCTTCGGTCAATGCCGCCTTAAGCCGATCGACCCTGTACTGGAAAGGGCGCGGGTCGATCTTGAATAACACGTCGCCTTTCTTCATTGGCGTAAGTGGCCTCGCTGGCACCTCGATGACCTCGCCTGAGACATTCGGAACAATCTCCACAACGTCCTGAAACAGGGTGACCGCACCGGCCGGCGCGCCCCACTGCATGGGGATGAATAATACGATCAGCAAGAACACAAACCACACCGCTGGCGAAATCTTCCACCAGAGCGTGAGTTTAATGACTCTGAGCTTCACCAGCATCGCGAGAATGCCAACGTAGCACAACGTGAGAAAAGCGATCATGACGTTACCCCCTCGTTCTTACCGCTAGGGGTGGCCTTCGGTCTGCGTTTGTCATCGGCCGTACGGTCTGGCGGATTGGTATGGGCCCAGATAAACGCAAGCGGCAACAAGATACCCAGCGTGAGAACGCCCCACCAGCCGCAGACGTTGATGGCCTCGCCCTGAGGGTGATTGCGCGAGTGCGCAATCTTTCCCGGCAGCATACCCAGAAACACCCACACACCGATGACTAGTCCTAGCAACACGAGCAGTACAATCAAGGCAAAGATATCAAGTGCACTCATTTTGGCTCCTCCACGATTAACTGGGTTTATAACCTAAACGGTTCCACTGCTTATTGAAAAGCCACTCGCAGATTCTCGACATTCTGCTTCATGACACTTAAAAAATCACCTTGATCCGGTACGTTTCCACTCGGATCAAAAACCAGACTCTTGACTCCCATTGACTTCAGTTTGTCAACGGAATCCGGGTTGGGCTCACCCTCCCAGATCATCCACTTGGCAGGGTGATCCCTTAATATACTATTCAGCTCTGCCCATTGCTCAACGCTTGGCATATCGTCGGGTTCCCAAAACACACTTTGAATATTCAAGCCATAGTGCTTGGCGAAGTAGCCGTAAACCGGGTGCGAGGCAACGAGCGGTTGGACGCGCTCGTTCGTAACAACCTCCTCAATGCGCCGGTCCAATGCCAACATATCGTTTTTCAAGCGAGAGAAGTTAGTTTCGAACTGTTTCTTCTGTTCGGGCACTAGCCTTTCGAGTGCTGCGTGTACCGCCTTGGTCTGTTGTATCGCGAGTTGAAAATCGATCCACGTCGTAAACGCCTTGCCCGCATGCGCGTGCGCGCCTTGAGGACCATGGCGGTGAGTAGTGAGATCCTTGACTTCTATGTACTGGTCTTTGAATGACTGCGATGTGTTGACGAGCTTCCTTCGTGGCAACGACACTTTATTGAGCCACTTACTATAAGTAGCGCCATTCAGCAGGATTAAATCCGCTGCTTGAAAAGCGAGCACACCTTCGGGTTCCGGGATCCAGAATGCGGGGTCAATGTCTACCGGTAACGGTAGGATAACGTTGACATGGTTGCCCGCGATCCGCTCAGCGAAATATTTCAGTGGATAGTTAACAACAGCAACGGTGGGCTTGTCGTTCTTGGAAGCACTGTCGGCGATCAGTGGAACACTGACTAGTGAAATCAAGCACAAGGCGACTAAGAAAAGTTTAGAGTCTGGAGACATTAGTCTTTAGTCTGAAGGGGAAGCAAGTCTTGAGTTTGAAGCCTTTTGGTTTGTAGTCGCTGTTCACCCTAGAGACTCAGGACTACGAGCTATTTACCTAATAAACGCCATCCGAACCAGATCATTGCTGAAATGATTAACTACCGCAATCATTAACACACACAGCACTGCACTCGATACGATGATGATAAAGATTTCCGCACCCATCAGCCTCGCAATGGTCATGCGACTGCACCCCAGCTTAAAGATCGTTTGAATCTCTCGTTGACGTAGCCTTAGGGAAAGCGTGAAAACCAATATGATCGCCAGGATCGTGGCAAAACCAACGAGAACGACCACTGCATCGATCACATTCTTTATCCGGAAGATGTTCTGAAGCAGCCCGTCGATAACGTCGGCGGGTTTGAGGATCTGATTAGTGGCACCATCAGAGATATAGCGCCCGCGCAGTATCGTCCCAGACTTGGTGTCGTTGGGTAGCGCAATAACCGCGGTTACCCGGTACTCTGAGTCATCACCGTGAAAGTGAAATGAATCCAAGTTGAGCTTGCTTATCTCCGTGTAGAGTTGAAGCTTGGCATTCGCCGTCACATTCTTCTCGGTGCGCTT
>CAXMNC010000264.1:0-15200 GCA_964194625.1 Acidiferrobacterales bacterium | reverse complement strand
CAGGTCGCGATTTTCATGTGGATGACAATGCGCTTTGGCTGGCATGCAAGGTACGCTGCCAGCCAAAGATAAAGTACCGTACAAGAATATAAGGGTTATTGTTCTTCCTGCTCTTCTGTTTCGTCGGCCGGTTGAGCAGGTTCTTCTAACTTGGGATAGCCGGCAGCGTCAAGTTCACCCTCGAGTAGCGATTCCATGTATCCCTTCATCACTTTGCTGCCAACCATGATAGTCGGTACCGTCAGGGCACCGGATTTTTCTTGTAACTCTTTAATCGCTTCGGCATCGCCGCTGACGTTCTTGTCCGTAAACGGGACCTCGCGCTTATCCAAATAGGCGCGTGCCATATCACAGGCGGTACACTTCGGCGCCGTGTAAAGCACAACCGGGTTCTCTTCGGCAGCATTATCCGCCGCGCCATTAGATTTAGCGGCGGTTTGGCCACCAAGCTTGAAATCCTTCTGTTCAACGGTGTAACCCGGCTCCGGCGGCGGGCGATCGTTATAGGTGACGTTACCGTCTTCATCGACCCATTTGTAGAGCTTCACACCATAGGCCGTAGGCAATAGAACGATTGTGCAAATCAATCCGAATGTAAGCACAAGTTTCCGCATATCAGATCCTTAAATACATGCCTCCAAGTCTTTTCCGGTTTACCTCACGCAACCAGATGACACCGGCGGCAAACCCTATGATGAGCATAGCAAATGAAATGCCTAACCACAGGAAATGTAACGACTTAAGGAAATTATAGAGCCTCTCAGTGGCCCCGACTGGACTCGCCGGTCCCATCTGCGGCTCATCACCAGAACCACCGCTGCCAGATTCTACTGGCTCCTCCAATGCTTGGGCCTGGGCGACAGCGACCTCGGTAGCGGCGGCCTGCTGCGCCAATTGGTTGGTGATCTCCATGCTTTTGGCACTCTCTTGCGCCAGCAATGCTTCGACTTCCTTAAGTCCGACCTGGGACGCGGTCAACGCCTCTTCAGTCTTGGCAAGTCTAGATTGCACCGCAGCAAACCGGCGCCTTAACTTCTTATGGGCATTGGCCAATTGCTTTGCATCGGCGTTATCTTCGGCTAAGGCCCCCTGGGTAATCTCGAGCTGTGCCCGGGCATTAGCTAATTCTGCCTTTAGCTCAGCCAGTTCGCGTTTCAGACTTGCCTCGCGAATGCGGGCCGGTGATTCTTGCATCAAGTCACGACCTTCTATCCAACCCTCTCGGCCCTGGGCATCGCGTACGCGCGAGAAATCACCAGCCTGCTCCAATACTTCCAGCGCTTCACCAGCGAGGACCCTATGAATGACGGCGCTCTCGATATGTGGATCGGCACGAATATCGACGTAAACACTCTCAGTAACGTAAGCGGTTTGCGCCCACGCTGGTGATATCACCACAAGCACCAAACCGAATAATGCGCCGACCTTGTTCATGGTTGATCCTTGTTTAACTGGCTAGCCCACTATGTCGCAGTAATGCGTCAATCTCAGGTTCACGCCCACGGAAGGCAACAAACAGTTCCATCGGCTCTCGTGAACCGCCCTGCTCCAGCACATTGTGTAAAAACTCAAGGCCAGTCTTGCGGTCGAAAATCCCATTCTGTTCGAACCTACTGAAGGCATCTGCCGACAATACTTCGGCCCACTTATAGCTGTAATAGCCGGCAGCATAACCACCCGCGAAGATGTGAGCGAACGAGTTTTGAAAGCGGTTGTAGTCCGGTGGAATCACCACTGCAACCTCTTGTCTCACCTCATCCAATAGCGCTTGGACACTCTGTTGACCGTTCGGATCGTAACTACTGTGTAGGCGAATGTCGAACAGCGCAAACTCCAACTGCCGCACCATGTGCATCGCCGCCTGGAAATTCTTTGCGCCGGCGAGCTTGGCATAGAGCTCCTCTGGGAGTTTCTCGCCGGTTTCGTAATGGCCGGAAATTAGCGATAAGGCTTCGCGATCCCAACACCAGTTCTCCATGAACTGACTGGGTAACTCAACGGCATCCCAGGCAACACCATTGATGCCCGCTACGCCGATGTAATCTACCCTGGTCAACATATGGTGTAAGCCGTGTCCGAACTCATGGAACAAAGTGATTACTTCTTCGTGGCTGAACAACGCAGGCCGATCACCGATTGGGGGAGCCGAGTTACAAGTAATAAATGCCACCGGTGTTTGTACTTTGCTGCCGACGCGCTTACGACTGATGCAACTGTCCATCCAAGCGCCGCCACGTTTGTTCGCACGCGCATACAAATCCATGTAAAACCGCCCACGCAGCTCGCCCTCAGCGTCATAGATATCATAGAACCGTACATCGGGATGCCAGGCATCGATCTCGCTCACCCGTTTCACATTAAGACCATAGAGCCGCTCAATAACAGCGAACACCCCGGCTATCACACGGTCTACCGGAAAATAGGCACGCAAATCCTCCTGTGAAAAATCGAAACGATGCTCCCGCAACTTCTCAGAAAAGTAGGCAACATCCCAGGGCTCTAGATGCTCGACCCCATAGTGCTCGTTTGCAAACTCACGCAGGTCTTGGAGCTCCTGGGTTGCGGCTGGCTTAGCGCGTACAGCAAGATCTCGCAGGAAATGTAAGACCTGGTCCACACTACTGACCATCTTCGTTTGCAGTGAATACTGCGCATGGTTCGCAAACCCCAGCAGCTTAGCTGCCTCCAAGCGAAGCTTGAGGGTCTCTGTGATGATTTCGGTATTGTCCCATCGACCGGTGTGTGGGCCTTGGTCGCTAGCTCGGGTCACAAACGCCTCATACATCTGAGAACGGAGGTCACGGTTATCTGCGTAGGTCATGAACGCTATGTAGGAAGGCGCGTCCAAGGTGAACTTGTAATCGATCTTGTCATTATCGGCGGCTGCCTGCTGTGCCAGTGAGCGCGCGGTTTCCGGTAGGCCGGCAACATCGTTTTCGTCGGTGAGTACCAGCTCCCACGCTTGCGTGGCGTCCAGAACGTTCTCCTGAAAACGACTACTAAGACGTGTGAGTTGCTGTTGGACTTCCTTGAAACGCTGCTTTTCTTTATCACCCAGCTCAGCACCGCTCAAGCGAAAATCGCGTAATCCATTTTCAATGATCTTCTTCTGCGCCTGATTCAAGTGGTCGAACTCAGATCCGGCCGCGATCTGCTTATACACACGGTAAGTCCTTTCATCCTGGCCAAGCTCAGTAAAGTACTCACTTATGCGTGGTAACCCTTCGTTATAGACCTTTCTCAGTGATTCATTGTTCTTCACAGCATTCAAATGGGAAACTGGCGACCACATTCGACTCAAGCGCTCTTGCATATCCTCAATTGACTGCACAAAGGTTTCCCACGTGTAATTGTTGTCTTCGGTACACAACTCTTCTAGCTGAGCACGATTTTCTTTAAGGATATGGTCGAGTGCAGGTTGTACGTGCTCGGCTCGGACTTTTCCGAATTGGGGTAGGCCAGAAAAATTCAGTAAGGGGTTGGCCGTCGACTTGGTTTTCTTCATTGAAGGACCGATCAAGGGGCCTTAGTGACCGCATAATTTAGCATGTCCTGATACAATGCAGTAATCGCCAGCGATGTGCGCTACGTACTGATCGACGAAGGGTATTAAATGGCCAAACACTATGATTTCCTCGTAATCGGTGGGGGTAGTGGCGGCATTGCCGCTGCTAAACGTGCTGCCAGTTACGGCGCCCGCACGGCTGTAATTGAAAGCAGCCGCATCGGCGGGACCTGCGTCAATGTCGGCTGTGTACCTAAGAAGGTGATGTGGAATACATCAACCATCGCCGAAGCGCTAGATGATGCCAGGGACTACGGATTCGACGTAACTGTTCAGGGGTTCAACTGGCCCACGATCAAAAAGGCGCGCGATGCCTATGTCCAGCGTCTAAATGACATCTATCATCGCGGCCTCGATGAGGCCACCGTAGACGAGATCACAGGTATTGCTACCTTCAACGACTCACACACCGTCAGTGTGAATGGCACAGAGCTCAGCGCGTCGCATATCCTCATTGCAACCGGATCGACACCTAATGTTCCCAACGTACCGGGGGCAGAACTAGGTATCACCAGTGATGGTTTCTTTGAGCTTGAGGTCCAGCCCCGCCGGGTCGTAATCACGGGCGCCGGTTACATAGCCATAGAGTTCGCCGGTTTGCTGAATGCGCTGGGGTCACACGTAACCATGTTGCTGCGCAAACACACGTTCCTGCGAGAATTCGATACGGTCTTGCGCGAAACCTTGATGGAGCAAATGATTGAGTCGGGGGTAAATATCCTAACCCACGTTCGGTTGGAGCGTCTGAAAAAAGCAGCTGATGGTTCCATAAGTGTGGTCATGAGCAAACATGCATCGATTGATAGTGTCGATTCCTTTATATGGGCCATCGGCCGTAGCCCCAACACCGCCAAGTTGAATCTAGACCGGGCCGGTGTTTCTGTGAAAGCAGGCGGTGACGTCATCGTAGATGACTACCAGAACACGAATGTTGAGGGAATCTACGCATTGGGTGATGTTGCAGGAAAGCGGATGCTAACCCCGGTGGCGATTGCGGCTGGCCGAAAACTTGCCGATCGTTTATTCGATAACCAGGCCGATGCCAAGCTTTATTACGAAAACATTCCAACCGTAATCTTCAGTCATCCACCTCTGGGTACCATCGGCATGACGGAAGACGAAGCATATAATGAGTACGGCAAAGACGAAGTAAAAATATATCAAGCGCGATTTATCAACATGTTTCATGCCGTCACTAAACGCAAACCGACGACCGTGTTTAAGCTTGTGACGGTGGGCGAGAACGAAAAGGTCGTTGGATGCCACGTCATCGGCGCCCAAGCGGATGAAATGATTCAGGGTGTAGCCATCGCCATCAAGATGGGGGCAACAAAGAGCGACTTTGACCGTACGGTTGCCATTCATCCAACAAGCGCCGAAGAGTTAGTGCTAATGAGCTAGGTGTGACGATTAGAAGATATAAGACTATCGCGCCAAGGATCGCGTCGTCGGTTTATATCGACGAGTCAGCGGTCGTGATCGGCGATGTGGAAATTGGTGACGACAGTTCGGTTTGGCCGATGTGTGTACTCCGCGGTGATAGCAATTCCATTCATATCGGTACACGTACCAACGTTCAAGACGGAACCATCATCCACGTCACGCACGCCTACAGCGCCGCTCCATCGGGCCACCCCGTAGTCATCGGTGATAATGTCTCCATAGGTCACAGCGTTACCGTCCATGGTTGCACCATAGAAGATCGGACCTTAATCGGCATGGGATGCACGATCCTCGATGGTGCCATCATCCATTCCGAGGTCTTGCTCGGTGCTGGCAGCCTGGTAACGGAAGGACAGGAGCTCCAAAGTGGCTACCTATGGCTGGGCCGACCAGCCCGGCGCACGCGCCTACTTAAAGAGGAAGAGCAGGGCTGGTTTGACTACATCGCCAAACACTACGCGCAACTCAAGAACGATTACTTAGATACTGATTGATGTAATGTAGTATGCACAGGCGTTATCTCTTGCTACTGCTAGTGATTCTTCTTGGGGCGAGCAGCGGCTATGCATCGCCAACCGGTGTTCCCGTGTACTCGTATGAGTTAATCGATGCTTACCCCCATGACCGTACTGCGTACACACAGGGTTTAGCATTCGAGGATGGATTCATTTATGAGGGCACCGGTCTGTACGGCCAATCTAGCCTGCGTAAAGTGAATCTAAATACCGGTGAGGTCTTGCAACAGCATGCGCATCCAAGTCGCTACTTCGGTGAAGGCATAACAGTTCTAAACGACAAGATATTTCAAGTAACCTGGCGATCCCGTGTCGCTTTTGTCTATGACAGAGACAGCTTCCGCCTACTAAACACCTTCTCGTATGACGGCCAGGGCTGGGGTATCACCTTTGATGGCTCGTCGTTGATCATGAGTGATGGTACGGCTATCTTGCGTTTCTTGGATCCACAAACTTTCACAGAGATCGGTAGAGTCAAAGTAACGGACAATAATAAACCCATCACTAGGCTCAATGAGCTGGAGTACGTGCGAGGTGAGATCTATGCCAATATCTGGAAGACCGATCGCATCGCGCGGATAGCGCCCGACACCGGACGCGTGGTTGGTTGGATCGATCTACGCGGGCTGCTAGGCGCAGAGCACCGAGATCAACCGGTGGACGTCCTTAATGGTATTGCCTACGACCCCGAGATGGATCGGCTGTTTGTGACCGGCAAACTATGGCCCAAACTCTTCGAGATTAAGTTAGTACCTAAGAAATAGGAATCGTTTGGCTAATTTTTTAGTGCGATCGTACAGCTTGCGAGCCCACGCTTCTCCAAATACTGTTGGTGATAATCCTCGGCTAGATAGAATTCTTGCGCCTCGATGATCTCGGTTACAATGGGCCGGCCAGAGCGCCCACTACTTTCAAGCTTTTCTTTGGAAGCAGCAGCTGCTGCCTTCTGGTCGTCATCATGATAAAAGATCGCTGATCGGTATTGCGTGCCAACATCCGGGCCCTGGCGATTTAATTGTGTAGGGTCATGGTTGCTCCAAAAAGTGTCCAACAATGTCTCATAAGAGACTCTATCTGGATCGTATTCGACCTGCACAACCTCGGCGTGACCGGTAGTATCGGTGCACACCTCTTTATAGGTTGGGCTGGCGGTATTCCCACCCGAGTAACCGACAGTGGTGGCGGTGACACCATCGATTTGCCGAAAGGCGGCCTCGACACCCCAGAAACAACCCGCGGCAAAAGTCGCTTTAGCCATGTTTACCCTCCTTATCTTTACCCTGCGATGGCGTTGGCGCTAGGGACGTTCAATGGGAAGACCGCGGCGACGCCACGCGTACATGTCTCCCACCAGGTGACGAACGGCCGAAAAACCCGCTTCCTGCAAGACAGATTCTGCGAACCCGGCCCGCGGCCCCCGTTCGCAATAGGTCACAACCTCTCGATCTTTTGCACCAGCGAGTTCAGCCAGACGACTTGCCAACTCACTGTGGGGAATATTGATGGCTTGTGGCACGTGGCCCGATCGGTATTCTCCAGCAGTGCGGACATCAAGGATTAACGGCGCTTCCCCCGACTCGATCTTCTTAAGTAAATCCTCTTGGCTAATGGTCGGTGTTGCCGCGTTACAGACAACGGCACTTGCTAGCGTCACAAAAAATACCGCGACGGCAGCCCCGTAACGCGTGCGCCCTGTTCTGATCTTTGCTAGTCTGCTTCGTTCCATTTCTGCCCTCCATTCGTTCCGAAACAACCAGCGGATGGTGGGTATATGGACCTCGTCTCCCATTAGAAGTTGCAACGGGTGCTTCCTGGGACTCAACCGCCGAGATATTGCCATCATGGTATCTGTCTCGAGACCATGATAACAAGTAGCGCCGCCGCAAACAGGGCGCCCACGGCGGTGAGCGAGGGCACGACAAAACTACCGGTCGCATCCCGCACCACGCCGGCAAAGGTAGGCCCCACGATCTGCCCTATTCCGAAAGCAACCGTCATGATTGCAAGCGTGCGACGCGGATCACGCTGGGTGACGCGTCGCGCACCGACTAGGCCCAAGGCCGTGATACCCATAAAGGTCCCACCAAGCAGCGCGGCCGCGAGCAACATACCCGGCGTTGCCAGCCAGAGGACGCTCGCCGCAACCCCCACCGCCTCGATCCAGCACGCCAGGGCGAATGCCCAGCCGAGACCGATTCGATCACTTGCCCATGTCCAAAGCACCACCGATGGGGCGGCGGTGAGACCGACAACCAACCAGACGATAGGCTCGAGGGCATGTGCCTCCGCCGATGCACGAACGATAGCGACCAGGAACGTCGCCGTAATCACATACCCGAAGCCAAAAAGCCCGTAAGCAACCACGAGAACCGTGAACAGACGATTGCCATGAGCCGAGGTCGAAACGCCTGGCGCCGGCGAATTGGTTCGATCTGGCACAAGAAATGCCACGATGACCAGCGCAATCAATGACAACATACCGCTCGCGACCCACAACGACTGCCAATCGGCGCCAAACTCAACCAAACCCGAGACGAGTAATGCGGAGGCGGCGATACCCACACCTACACCACCAAAGTGCACTGCCGACAGATTGGCCCGACCCACCAAGCTGAGACGATCGAGGACCAGAGCCAATGAAAAAACGAGGACGAACGCACTGGCAGCGCCGCCGATGAAACGCAGCAGCACGAATGCAGTCATCGACGAAAAAAATCCCATTGCGCCGGTGGTTAATGCGCTCACGGCTAAGCCACCCAGCAACCAAGTCCGTCGAGAACCGGTGATCAACGTGGTTGCGGCAAGCAATGCACCAGCAAGGTAACCAGCAAAATTAGCAGAGGCAATAAACCCGGCTTGCGCCCTGGTGAGGTCGAGCGCTTCTACCATCAGCGGCAAGATCGGCGTGTATACGAAACGGCCAATTCCCATCGCTGCCGCGAGCGCAACAAGACCACCAATGGCTAGCGAGATTGGGTGACGCGGTGTGGTCATCGGCGCGCGCTCAATGTCGCTTCACTTTCATGTGGTTAGCATGTGCTGGTCTTTGTCGCCCCTACGGTCAAGCCGAGGTCGTGCTTATGCAATCCTTGCATCTACGACACTAGGGCATCCATGCCCGTCGGCCGCTCCAGCGCATGGATACGCAGGAGCGGCCGGCATATCACAAATCGACGTACGTCTTGAGCGTGCCTTCCCGCTCATGGCGTTCGAGCGCTAGTTGAATCAACCGGTCGATGAGTTCGGTGTAGGGAATCCCGCTTGCCTCCCAAAGCTTGGGGTACATGCTGATTTTGGTGAAGCCGGGGATCGAATTGAGTTCGTTTACGAAGACTTTACCGTCTTTGGTAACAAAGAAGTCAACCCGCGCCATGCCCTCGCAGCATAACGTCTTGAAGGTCTTGATGGCCAGGTCTTGAACCTGCTTGGCAATGTCTTGCGGTAACTCCGCCGGAATACACAAGTCTGCGCCTTTTTCGTCAATGTACTTGGCATCATAGGAGTAAAACGAATGTTTGGTGATAACCTCACCCGGTATCGATGCAATGGGATCTTGATTGCCCAGCACTGAACATTCGATCTCGCGCCCAGCTATGAACTCTTCGATGACTATTTTGTTGTCATACTGGAACGCACCTGCTGTCGCGCTCTTGAACTGATTCTCGTTCTCGGCCTTGGAAATACCCACCGAGGAGCCGAGATTCGCCGGTTTAATGAAGCAAGGGAAACCGAGTTTCGCTGCAATATTGTCGAATGTGAGGTTTCGCTGATCAGATTTTTCGAACGCAATACAGTTAGGGGTAGGGATATTGGCTGCCTTGAGCAGTCGCTTCATCACGTCTTTGTCCATGCTGACGGCGGCTCCTAGCACACCTGGGCCAACGAACGGAATGCTCGCGAGCTTAAACAGGCCTTGCATGGCACCATCTTCACCGTAGGGTCCGTGCAACACGGGGAACACGACATCGACGGCACCAACGGCGCCAGCACCTGACAGACTCATTAAGTTCTTGTCACTATCGGCCCCGGGAACCAGCGTTATACCTTCATTGCTTTTGCTTAATGCAATGAGCTTCGGGTTATCCGCATTTAAGAGAAACGTCGATGCATCGTTCAAATACCACTGGCCCGCCTTGTCAATACCAATCAAGGTGACGTCGTATTTGGTTTTATCGATAGCATCAACAATACTCTTAGCGGACTGCAGCGAGACTTCGTGCTCTGCTGACTTGCCGCCAAACA
Source organism: Acidiferrobacterales bacterium (assembly GCA_964194625.1). GTDB lineage: Bacteria > Pseudomonadota > Gammaproteobacteria > Acidiferrobacterales > SPGG2 > SPGG2. The sequence continues at coordinate 5,435 of CAXMNC010000264.1, read as the reverse complement.
AAATTCCAACACGGATTTTTCTCGTCATCGCTACGCTATCCTTTCAATACGGCTTCGCGCAAAGACCCGATCACGGGTTGGGTATCGGGGCGTACACCGTGCCAAACAAAGAATGATTCCGCCGCCTGCTCCACCAGCATGCCGAGGCCATCACAGGTCTTGGTTGTCCCATGGCCTTGTGCCCAAATCATAAAGGGCGTGGGTTTGTCCCCATACATAAGATCATAGGCCAAGCCATCGGTCTCTAACACATCCTTAGGGACAGCGGGAACATCGCCCTGCAGGCTTGCGGCCGTCGCATTGATGACCACATCGAAACGTTTGCCTTTTAGATCCTCGAATCCACATCCGTGGATGCTCCCCTGCGGACGGAACAGTTTTTCGAGGTGCTTTGCTTTAGCGACAGTGCGGTTTGCGACGACCAGCTCTTTGAGCTGTTGCTCGAGTAGCGCACCCAAAATACCTCGCACCGCACCACCGGCGCCCAGTATGAGGACACGTTGGTCAACAAGCGGGTGATTGAGATTGGCCGTTATATCACGTAACAACCCAACGCCGTCGGTATTGTCGCCATATGCGCTACCGTCGTCTTCGAACCTCAATGTGTTCACGGCCCCCGCGTGCTCGGCACGCGCACTATGACGATCCGCGAGTTGATAGGCCTCAAGTTTGAAAGGAACGGTAATATTCAAGCCACGCCCTCCATTTTCGCGGAATGCGCGCAGCGCCGATTCGAACCCACCGAGTTCTACGTGTATCGCACTATATTCCAAAACAATCGCACACTGCCGCGCAAACTCCCTATGAATCGCCGGTGACTTGCTGTGCCGGACAGGATTACCCATCACGGCGTAAATGTTCTCGGTATGTGACATCGTTAAACCTGGCGGCTAAGAGATACTACCCACCGAGCCGTCTAGAGCGCTATAAGCAGCAAATAGGCAAGATAAAACAATCCGTTCACAGTCAAATGATAGGGCCGGAGGACCACGCGACGTTTGAGTATAAGTAGGTATGCAGTAGCCGCCAATGTTAAGCCGGCCCCAAATATTACCTCGGGTCGCGCTTCCCAGGGTGTAAGTACAATACCTAAGGCCGGCAACAGACTGCCTTGGAATACCATCGCGCCGGTGATGTTACCGAACGCCAGCGTATCACGACGGCGCCGAATCCAAAGGATGCTATTGACCTTTTCCGGCAATTCGGTCGCCACCGGGATAACCAACAACGAAAGAATGAGCGCGGATACGCCAATTTGCGTAGACAGCATATCGACGCCTTGTACGAACCCACGTGCACCCACAACGATCAATCCGAACCCGGTCGCCAACTGGATAATGATGAAGACCATGTTGTCCGGCAATGACACACCAATCTTTTGCGGGTAGTGAACAAAATACAGTGGGTGATCGGCTTCAGTCGCGTGACCATCCTGAACCAAGCGGGCCGATGCCCGTATGGTCAGCATGAGATAGAGGAAGTACATGATCACCAACGCCAACACAATTGATGCCCGCAGCAATGCCGCGGTGCTTGGTATGAACATGGCGATGGTGGCCAGGCCGAAAACCATCAAAAACCATGAGAGATCGCGGGTAAGACCAGTACGCTCGGGCCGTAGGGCGTCGCTCCATCCTCTCTTGCGGCCCGCGAATAAGCCCATAAAGAAAAAGGCGATCGTCGATAACATCAGTGGTGCCCCCAGTATGGCGCCAACGGCAACGTCTTCGCGTACCTCTTGTGCTGCGCTGGCGCCAAGCACGGCGACGATGGGAACCATGGTCTCCGGCAAGGCCGTCGCGATAGCTGCAAAAATGGAACCGGTTACGCCTTCTGAAATCTTAAGCCGCTGCCCCAGGTGTTCTAGCGCATTGGTAAAGACTTCAGCCCCGACAAATATAACGACCAGCGAAATGATTAGGATTAATGCAGCTTCCATGAGGTTATCTGGGCCGGCAGAACAGCGAATGACCCTTAGTCAAAGAGCCCCCCGATTTAATGCGGTGCGTCTACCGCGCGCTCCATACCCGGCGGCACTGTTTCGGCAAATGATGGACGAGTACTTAAGCCCGCAAGCCTTAACGCGATGCGCGGAAACTGTTCGCGCCAATTGTGTGGATAACGAAAGTCTACATACTCCAGGGCGACGCCAATCGAAAGGTCGGCCAATGTAAAACGGTCATCCACAAAATAATGCTCTCCCTTATCGGCTTTGTCTATAAACTCGAGCGCGCGTGCTACCTTAGATTCTTGATGCGAGATAGTCGCGCTCGATTGCAATTCTTCGGGTCGACGCGTTTCTAACAAACGCACTACCGCGGCATCGAGGATTCCATCGCCCAATGCCTGCCAGCGCAGTACCTGCCAACGGGTTTCGCCCGAGGCCGGCAAGAGACTCTCACCCTTTAGGCTATCCAAATATTCGATGATTACCGGCGAATCGAACAATGTACTCCCGTTATCCAACTCGAACGCTGGTACCTTGCCGAGTGGATTGAGTTTAGGGACGATGCTTGTTGCATCCCATGGATCACTAACGACGAAATCACACGCAATACTTTTTTCATGCAGCAAGATACGCACTTTGCGCACATAGGGCGAAGTCAATGAACCATAGAGTTTCATGTGGTCCCCACATGTAGATAGTCGAGCATTAATCCGCAGAATACAGCGGCACCAAACCAGTTGTTGTTAAGAAACGCACGAAAACAGCCATCGCGTTGACGGTCGCAAGTAAGGTGCTGCTGGTACACTGCCAAACCGGCCGCGATTACCAGACCAAGATAATAGAACACTCCCAACCCCACCAACACGCCCGCCAAGACCAAAAATCCGAGAGTCATCGCATGCGTGAGACCTATTAAAAGATTGTCGTAGGCACCAAAGAGTATGGCGGTGGATTTAACCCCGATCTTGATGTCGTCGTCTCGGTCGACCATAGAATATTGCGTATCGTAGGCAGCGGCCCAGAATATATTGGCGACAAACAAGACCCATACGACCGCTGGTAGCGCATTCGTCTGGGCCGCAAAGCCCATGGGGATCGACCACCCAAAGGCGGCACCGAGGTAGAACTGCGGCAAGTGGGTGTAGCGTTTAAGAAACGGATAACTAGCAGCAAATATTATCGCTACCACCGACAACTGTATCGTCAATAGATTCAACTGGAGTACCAACGCGAAAGCAGCAAGCGAAAGTATTACAAACAAGCTCAGTGCTTCCCGCGAAGTGACGTGACCAGCTGCTATAGGTCGATCGCGCGTGCGAGCCACGTGAGGATCGAAATTTCTATCAGCATAATCATTGATGACACATCCCGCTGATCGCATCAGGACGACCCCAAGCACAAAGATTGTCAAAATTACCGGGTCTGGTTTTCCATTGCCGGCTATCCACAACCCCCACAACGTGGGCCACAACAATAACAAAATGCCGATCGGCCGATGAAGGCGTGTCAGCAGCACATATTGTTGTAAACGTTCAGCAATCATCTGCTTGTAGGATCTTCATCGGCGAATAAAGCGAACAACGACTGTCAGGGTAGTTGCCCAACTCCCAGATAGGTCGACTATAGTAACAGAAATGGGAGACGGCTTGGCTACAGCGCTTTTCTTGTGTCATCATCAATACGATAATAGAGCGCTTGAGCCGGTATTTGTACGTGGGATCGTGCATCTACTCGCAAGCCCATAAAAGAAAGTTGGGGAGAAGAAAAATTAAGATTGGAAATACCACCCTGACGCTACCAACCGTTGTATCGATTATTACCGCCGCACTGCTACTTTGTTCGTACGCGCGAGCATCAGAGCTTTACATTGATGCTGGCAGGGGATTTTCTATCGGCGGGACAAGCGTGAAAAATAACGATATCAATATCGCGCTAGTCGCGCGTTACCGTGTGAATAAATGGGAAATCCACGGCGGAGGTTGGCACAGTCCAGAGGATGACGTCAGTAACCTCACCGTAGGTGGTGGCTACGTGTTAAATATCGGCAAAGGCTGGAATGTTACTGGCGGCCTTGCACTCGCCGATAAGAGCGCCAATATTGGTACACAGCTGCGATTCTATCTCGCGGGCCGCTATGATTTTCGATGTTGGTCAGTTGGCTACATTCACTACAGCAATGGCGAGAGCTTCCTCGACCACGATCGCGAACCCAATGAAGGGGTCAATCTAATCATGCTTGGACGCAAAGTGAAGTGTTAGTTTCTCCGATTCGCTACACCTGCGCATACTCTTCCCGTTCAACTAACCAACGCCGGACGATTGCGTCAGCATGATCTGGGTATTTCTCCAGTAGCGTTTTTGCCGCACGTTGGACGTCTGGCAATAGACCCTGATCGCGCATCACATCGGCAATCCTAAACTGCGCCATGCCAGTTTGACGTACGCCTAAGATTTCGCCCGGTCCACGCATCTCAAGGTCCCGACGAGCGATTTCAAATCCATCGGTGGTTTCCCGCACTGTGGCCAAACGTTGCTGCGCCTGCGCCGACAACGGCGACTGATACATCAAAACACAACTACTCTTGGCCGCGCCGCGTCCTATGCGCCCGCGCAGTTGGTGCAACTGCGATAACCCCAAACGTTCGGCGTTTTCGATTACCATAAGGCTTGCATTAGGTATATCTACGCCAACTTCAATGACTGTGGTCGCTACCAGCAAATCGAGCCCACCGACCTTGAAGGCTGTCATCACTTCCTCTTTGGCTGCCGGCTTCAGTCGGCCATGGACCAGCCCGACACGCAACTCCGGCAGCGCCTCTCGCAGCTTCATCTCTGTTTCGGTGGCCGTCTGCAGCTGTAGATGATCGGACTCCTCGACCAGCGGACAAACCCAGTATGCCTGACGACCTTGCAAACAAGCGGCGCGAATCCGTTGCATCACATCGTCTCGGCGTGTGTCTGGAATGACAACTGTTTCCGTTGGCTGCCGCCCCGGCGGCAATTCATCAATTACGGACACATCGAGATCAGCGTAAAGCGCCTGCGCGAGCGTACGCGGGATTGGCGTCGCCGTCATGATTAGTTGATGTGGATGGCGCTTGCCCTGTGTGCCCTTTTCCCGCAATGCCAAGCGCTGATGCACGCCGAATCGGTGTTGCTCATCAATAATCATCAAACCAAGATCCATGAACGCGACACCTTCTTGGAAAAGCGTATGCGTGCCGACGACTACGGCGCCACGCTTCGATCCGATTACATCTAAGGCCGCCTGTCGCGCTTTGTTGTCCATCTTCCCCACTAAACGAACTACGTTTATGTCCAGCGGTGTTAACCAACCAGTAAAGTTATTGGCGTGTTGCTCCGCCAGTATCTCGGTCGGTGCCATAACCGCTACCTGATAACCCGCGGCCACCGCCAGCGTACTTGCAGCCGCAGCAACAACTGTTTTTCCCGAACCGACATCGCCTTGAAGTAAACGCTGCATAGG
>CAXMNC010000263.1:0-2783 GCA_964194625.1 Acidiferrobacterales bacterium | reverse complement strand
CTCACCGACAATGTCCCCGACGACAACCGAACCCGTCGCCACCCCAATGCGCACCGCAAGCACGACCTCGTGTCGCTTACCGATCTCGGCGTTGAGCTCCACCATCGACCGCACGATGTCGAGTCCCGCCCTTACCGCTCGCTCGGCGTCGTCTTCATGTGCTTGGGGATACCCGAAGTACACCAACATCCCATCGCCCATGTAACGAGCAATGAATCCCGCATATCGTTCGATGGCCTCCCGGCACTGGTCTTGAAACGCCGTGATTACTTCTCGCAAATCCTCTGGATCGAGCTTGCTCGAAAGCGCGGTTGAGCCCACCAGATCACAAAACATCACCGTGAGTTGGCGGCGCTCGGCTTCGCGCTCGAGCAAGGCTGCGTCTGGCGTCACATCCTGAGCAGTGACAACGGGCGAAAGCGATGCCCCACACCCACCACAGAAGTTTCGGTCAGGGGGAACCAACGCACCGCAGCTTGGGCAAGTCAGCTCGAGCTTCGCGCCGCACTTCTCGCAAAAGCGAACACCTTGACGATTCTCGAACTCGCACTGCAGGCACTGCATTTGCGCGATCTCCCACCCTCTGGCGGGGAGTTGCCACAGGGCTAACCGCAAACGCTACGCCCTGTAGGAATTGCTGACTACAAGACGCGCTAATAACACGCTTTAGACGTCGTGCTGAATGTCCGCTTTGGGTCGTTTGGTTTTGCCCCGATTTAATGGACAGTTTCGTAAAGACCTAATGTCCCCTCCTCGAAGGCCGCCGGGCTGATGTTACCAAGATAGCCGTGGCGGCGTTTTCGATTGTAAAAGCACTCGATGTAATCGAACACATCGGCCCGAGCTTCATCGCGAGTCCGGTAGCGTACGCGATTGACGCGCTCTCGTTTCAATAGCCCAAAGAAGCTCTCGACGATGGCATTGTCGTAGCAGTTGCCGCGCGCACTCATGCTGCATTGAATCCCGTGTTGCTCAAGCTCGTCCCGAAAATCGTCGCTCGTATACTGGCTGCCACGGTCGGAATGGTGAATGAGTACCCCCTCCGGTCGACGGGCGCCTATCGCCATTAAGAGCGCATCGATGACCAAGTGCCGGCTGATCCATTGACTCATCGACCAACCGACGATGCGACGGGAATAAAGATCCATCACCACCGCGAGATAAAGCCACCCCCGGTGCGTTGAGATATAGGTGATATCCGACGCCCAACGTCGGTTTGGCGCCGCGGCCGTGAAGTCCTGATTGATCAGATTCTCAGCCACCGGGTGACTCGGATCTCGTGTCGTCGTGACCTTAAAGCGCCGCTTCGGACACCCGCTAAGTCCCGCTAAACGCATCAATCGGGCTACCTTGTGCCGGGCGCAATGGTAGCCTTCGTCCTTGAGTTCCGCAGACATCTTGGGGCTGCCATAGATACCCTTGCTCTCGGCATGCAGCCGCCGAATGACCCGGGTGATTTCGCGGTCCGTCTTCGCTCTTTGACTCTCAGGCCGCACCCGCCAGGCGTAGTATCCACTCCTTGAGACTTTGAACAACTGGCACATCATCCTCACCGGATAGTGATTGCGGCGTCGATCGATACAGATGTATCTCATTTCGACTCCTTGGCGAAGAACACCGCCGCATCTCTTAAAAAATCCCGTTCCTGCTCAACCTTCGCAAGCTTACGCTTGAGCGTCGTCAGCTCCTCGTCTCGGCTTCTTCCCTGGCCCGGAAACGCATCGTCACCCAAAAGCCTGAATTCATCTCGCCAACGGCGAAGCTGACGTGCACTGATCCCGAGCTCTTCGCACACGATCACATCCGTCACGCCTTCGTCGCTCGCCCGCTTCAAGGCCTCGCGTTTGAACTCCGGGCTGTAGCGCTTATATCGTTTCTTCTTTGTCATGCGACACCTCCCAGCGCATTATCGCGCCCATCTTAAGGTGTCCACAAAACCGGGGCAGGTCCTGATTTCTGCCCTTCGACATTCCATCAGATGATTGTCCGCTCCTAGGCGGAAGCGGTCATTCAAAGATGGTCTGACTGAGCAAATGAACTCCTTTGACGAATGTCGGCTTTCGCCTATAACCAGCCGGTCAAATGACAGAATTGCGACAGGCAGAAAACGACCCGCAGGAGCCGTTCGCGTTCGTTGGCGCGAATGTCGGCTATGAAGGGTCAACCGGCACGGCGCCATCGATATAGCACCGGCCATCAAACGAGACTTTCCTCCCGCGGAGGAGCTCTTTTGTTAACAGATGAGAAAACTTCTCTCGCCATTTAATGCAACGTTGCGCATCACGTTCTTCATAAATACGCAAGGCAGACTGAGGGTCCAGCGTGAACGTATTCTCCCTATCCTCTCCCAATGCTGTTATTCGCATGGTATACCAGGCCGTTACCCCACCCCGAGGTGGGGATTCGAATATCGGAAAATCAGGATCACCACCTTCCTCGGTCAACCAGACCTCCGCAAGCCGAGGATTAAGAACCATGGCACGTGCCAGACCAACCATATCTACATCGCCACTAGCCACGGCATCCACTGCCTGCTCACGCCTTTTGAATCCACCCGTCGCCATCAGGGGCACATTGGTTACCCCTTTTGCACGTCGAGCAAAGTCAAGAAAGTACGGCCCTCGACTCGAACCGTCGGAGCTTGCCTTCGCTCCGGGGAAATAGGTCCCTCCACTAATATCAATCAGATCGATCGAGGTTTGATCGAGAAGGCGCACCACCTCTAAAGCATCAACCTCTGTCAATCCACCTTCCAGTTTGTCCGTCGAGTTGATCTTGATCCC
>CAXMNC010000262.1:0-5640 GCA_964194625.1 Acidiferrobacterales bacterium | reverse complement strand
ACGACTAGTGAGAAGCTCGACGCCGTGCCGGACGACGTGATCGAGGCCTTACGCAATGGCACGCCGACCGCCGATCCCAAGCTTGAAGCGTTGCGCACGTTTACCGTTCAGATCGTACAAAAGCGTGGCTGGGTGACGGATGAGATGACAACGGCACAACTCAGTTACGGAATCCGTATTCAAGAACCCAGTAGTTCGGATTGAAATCTGCTAGTGGTTCGCGCAACTTGGCCAGCTCACTTTCAGGGCCATGAATTTGCAGGTCCGTAACCTCTACGATACCCGAGTCCAAGAGCTCTTGAAGGAGGGCTCCCACATTATCAAGGTGTGCAAGGGCGCCATCTCCATCCGTGTAGCCTTCACGGCAATGTGCCTTATTGCCGGGAATGCTGAACCCGTAGTACAGACAGTTCTTTTCGGATTTAGTTAGTTTGATAAACTTCTCACAATACGATCTGAAATTATCGAGCTCACCCTCTTTGATTTCAAAATAAGGATGGATCGTCACGCATTTATCACTGGTCGCCATAGTTCTCTCCTCCATTAAATTTCTTTGCTCTAACACGAACGGTACGTTCTCCCCCCAGCTTGTCGTCGAGCAAATGGCTCAGATGGGAAATCATATGCTCGTAATGTGACCCTTTCCAGTAGACCTTGTCGCAATCGAGGCAGCGGTAAAATTTCTGGTAATGTTGCTTGGTTAACGACTCGAGTCGATCCAGCACGGTTGCCTTTGCGACAGATTGAATCTCGCCGTTGCATTCGATGCAGCGATGGAAAGGCTGGACCTGGTGGGACAGATCGAATCGGCTCAGGACTTCTTTCAGTTGCGTGTCCGGGTGTGTGCTGCGAACCCAATAGCCATGGCTAATGGTCTTATGATGAAGCAGGCGGCGATCACGAGTGAGAATAATGCGGTGTTCATAGACGCCGATATCCACCACGTCGCGATCGCTGTAGTCATTGCGGTACTGTGCGTCGAAGCCGCATAAGCGCAGACGCCGGGCGAGCTTACCCAGATTGACATCTAGGATGAAGGTGGTGCGTCGCAAGGGTTCATCGCGCAGACGGACCAGTGGTGTGACGTCCAAACTTTCAAACATCGGATACACTGCGACCCGATCATCATTTCGCAGTTGGTAATCAAAGCCGACGGACTGACCGTCGACGATAATCAATTCGATCTCTGGGTGCGGGATACCGAGGGCCTCGATAGGGTCTTTGATACCGGGGTTGCCTTCGAACGAGTAGGTCACGGTCTGCCTCTGTTGCCCAGGCGGCAAGAAGTCGTTGAGTTCTTCGTAAAAGCGAAAGTGTGCTGTTTTCATGAATACCTTGGGACAGATCTATTTTTCTTACGAGTTCTGACGGCTACTCTTGAGATAGGATACCAGGTGGGCGCTCAGGTCGCGCGCATCGTCGCTGGCGCCGTCGATGAGGGCCGACTTGCGGCGCCGCAGGAATTGTATGCCCATCAAGTACATACCGGGAGCCTCGACGATTCCACCGTCGTGGCGGATGCGGCCCTTGCGGTCGAAGACCGACACGTTGAGCCACGAGTAGTCGGGGCGGAAACCGGTCGCCCAGATGACGGTCTTGATTTCACCGTTGGTGAGGTCCATACCGAGCGGCGGTGATGCTTCGACTTCGGTGGGTTCGAATCGGTGCGGCGGATCGACCTCGTCGTCGAGCCCATTTGTGGTCGCCCATTCGTCGATGGTGTCGAGCAGCCGGTTCATCTTAAGGTCGGACAACGCACACTGGTTTCGCAGTGATCCTGAGAACTGCGCCTTGCCATCGTTGATACCGGCAAGACGACCGATGAGCTTCACGCCGATGCTGGTCAGTAAGTTCAAATCGACCGTTCGGCGATCGTCTGAGCCCGCGAGTTGCAGCGATGGTACGTTCCGGGCGCGATTGATGTCGTCGACCTCGTCGTAACGCTCGTCGAGCACCCCGGCGACGTCCATCCACCACTCGATATCCTTGCCGCGATAGACGCGGGGTGCGCGGATGTGCTCGCCCACCGCGAGGGTCACGGGTCGGTCCGAGCGGTGGATTTCGTCGGCGATCTGGGTGCCGGTGGCCGAGGCGCCGACGACGAGCACGCCACCCTCATCGAGCTGGTCCGGATTGCGGTACTGTACCGGCGTGAGCGTGGTGATCGCCGACGGCAGCGCCTCGGTGATCGCCGGGACGTGCGGGAGATTGCACGCGCCGGTTGCGAGCACGACGGCCTGGCATTGCCAGTCGCCCTGGTCGGTGGCGATCGCGTAGCCGCCGTCGCTACGGCGCACCGACGTCACCTCGGTGCTGGTCTGGAGCGGCGCCGAAATGGCATCGGCATAGCGCTCGATGAAGGCGATGGTCTCCGGCATCGTGCGGTAGCCGTCGGGATCGTCGCCTTCGTACCCGTAGCCCGGCAGCCGGCTCTGCCAGTTGGGCGTGAGCAGCCGCAGCGAGTCCCAGCGCTCGGTTCGCCAGGAGTTGGCCACCTCACCCCGCTCGAGGACCACATGGTCGATCGAGCGCTCGGCGAGGCACCAGCTCATGGCCAACCCGGCGTGGCCCGCTCCGATGATGACGGTGGTGGTGCGCACGGGACCCGGTCCCTCGAATCCCGATGCGGTAGGTCAGTTGACCTCGACCGTGACGTTGGTCGGGTTCGTGACGATGTCGAAGACGGCTGAGCGCTTCTGCGATTGGGCGACGACTGCCTTGATCTCGTCGTCGGTCGCATCGGCGTCGATGTCGTAGTGCACCTTAATCCCGTCGAAGCCGGTGCGCACGTCGCTGTCGATGCCGAGGATGCCCTGGATGTCCATGCCGGCCTCGAGCGTCGCCGATACTGAACGTAACTGGATTTCACGCATCTGGGCGACGGCGGCGACGCCAGCGGTAAGGCAGCTGGCCAGGCCCGCCAGCACGAGCTCGACCGGCGTGGCGCCGTTATCCTCGGAGGCGAAGATCTCGGGATGGTCGGCGTCGAAGGTGAACTCGGTCTTGTGGCTCTGTTCCTCGCCAAGCCCGAAAAATCCTTTGATACTGGAGCGACTGTGGGTGCCGTTTACCCACTTGCAGGTTGCCCGCCACTGGAACTTGGCACCCTCCGGTGTCTCGGTCAGCGCTTGGCGTGCGTCCAGCAACGCCTCGACGTTCACGCCGTTGTTGACTGTTTTCTCGGTGGTGGTGGTCATAGCTTGTTCCTTGTGTTGTTGAGTATGAGAAAGGATAGGATAACGGTCCTTTATTACAGAATCCATCATCTGGGGTTCGGGGAACAATATTTATTTCGCCATACCCGCTGTAGGCTCCTCGTCGCATGCGAATAGAAGATGCTGTTACAAGATTTCCAAGGAAGGCGGAGACGACGGACCTCCGGGTCGAGTGGATTGCTTAAGGGCGACTTTAATATATATTGAACCCGGTTCGCTTGTTTTGATATGTATCGTCGAGGATGTCTCATGCCTGAACCCATTGATCCTGAGGCTTTCAGGGATTTCGAGTATGCAGGATGGCAAAAGTTTGCTCGCGGGTACCACGACAATTTTGCCAAACTCACCACCCAAGTAATTGGACCGCTACTCGATGCAGTGAACGTAGGCGAAGGTGTGCGTGCGCTCGATATTGCTACGGGCGCCGGCTATGCGGCAGCCGCCGCGGCCGAACGTGGGGCTGTGGTGATCGGTGTCGATTTCTCAGAAGTCCAAGTGGCGATGGCGCGGGAGCAGTATCCAAAAATTGCATTTCGCGAAGGTGATGCTGAAGCACTACCGTTCGATGACGAGAGTTTTGATGTGGTGACCATCAACTTTGGCATGTTGCACTTTCCCCAACCCGAGCGCGCGGTGGCCGAAGCCAACCGTGTCTTACGTGCGGGAGGTAGGATTGGCTTTACAGTATGGGCGACGCCTGCGCACGCTAAGGGGTTTGACATTGTCCTACGTGCAATCGAGGAGCATGGTGACTCGAACGTACCGCTTCCCCCGGGGCCGCCCTTTTTCAGGTTCAGTGACTCCGATGAATGTCGACGGGTGTTGACAGAAGGTGGTTTTGAGCAACCCGAATTCACACAGGTTGCACAAATATGGCGGTTCCCATCGCCGCATGGATTTTTCAAAGCCTTTCACGAAGGCACACCGCGAACCGGTGCACTACTGCGGGCGCAACACGCTGAGGTGTTAGAAACAATTCGTATGGCTATCGTGGAAGCGGCCAGCGCTTATGAAACGAAAGGCATAATTGAAATCCCAATGCCGGCTGTTTTGGCCTCGGCTATCAAGCCTTAACCAAACTAATTGTGCGCAGTTTGGCGCAAATGTTAGGCTTTAGTAACCGCGCTCGAAATTGACCGCGTTGAGCGGTGCTTGCCCCGCCTCGATGCGGTTGATGTTATCGACTACCGAGTCCACGGCGGTTTTGGGTAGAGAGAAAGCGGCGATGTGTGGTGTTACCACGATGAGTGGATGATCCCAGAATGGATGACCGGTCGGCAGGGGCTCCTGATTAAAAACGTCGAGAGCGGCGCCGGCGAGCTGACCGTCGTCAAACGCCTGCAACAGATCCGCTTCTATTAGGTGACCACCCCGCGCGCAGTTGATGATAGAGGCGCCGCGCGGCAACTGCTCGAACAGTTGCTTGTTCAATATTCCTCGCGTTGCGTCGGTAAGTGGCAGGAGACAAACAAGGATGTGGGTGCGGGCAAGGAACGGGGATAAGCCTTCGCTACCATGATAGCAGTCGATATCCGGGATTTCCTTCTGAGTGCGGCTCCAGCCAGCGGCATTGAACCCTAACGCTGCGAGTTTCTCGGCGGCATCACGACCCAAGATACCGAGCCCCATCACGCCTACGTTCCGATCCCACGCCGCTTTTAACTCGAGCTGCTGCCAATGCTGTTTAGCCTGTTGCGCACGATAATCTAGGCAGTGTTTGTGAAGGTTCAATACTTGTTGAACCACATGCTCGGTCATGCTCGCCGTCATACAACGCTCGGCCATGCGAACCACGGGCACCTTCGGCAATTCAGGATCTTTCGTCAGGTGGTCGATGCCCACCCATAGTGAGAAGATTACCTTGAGGTTCGGCAAACTTTTCATCAATCCTGGCGGCGGCTCGTAGACCAACGCGTATTCGATATCTTCGCGAGATCCGATGTCCGGAAAAACCCGAATTTCCCGGTCTGGCATCTGGTTAGCGAGTGCTTGAAGCCAGGGTTCCGGCGCCGTCATGTCGCACTTAAATAACAGCGTCACAATCTAACCCAAGAGTTTCGGGCTGGTTTGGCGGACATTGACTGGGCGTGCATTATTTGCCATTGTCAAACATTGGATCACTGTATTCCTGCAAGATCAAGAAATCTACGATCCTTGATCTTATTCTGGCAACGCTTCATCTCCCTCCCCCTTTTCTTGCTGGAGGAAACTTCGCGTAGTGGGGCAACCCATCGTCAAGCTTGACCCAAGGTATTTGCTCCTCCGTAAATATATGGAACTCTGCTGTTACCAATTCCGGGTCGCCGAGCGTTCCAATGCATGGCCATATCATTCCTATATTCAACCAGTGATGAGCAATCGAGCTACCACAGCGCGAACAAAATGACCGGCCGCAGTTTTCTGACGATTGATACAAGGTCGGCTG
>CAXMNC010000261.1:0-22424 GCA_964194625.1 Acidiferrobacterales bacterium | reverse complement strand
TTGGTGGTGCCATCCGAGGAGGTGAAGAGGATGTCACCGCCATCGGCCTGAGCGTCGGCAGCGAGGTCGCCATCCGAGGCCAGATTGATCAGCACCGGAAAGTTCGTCTGATCGGCGGGAACTTGCGAGGACTGAATAGTGATTTGTTTGCGATACTGCCAGTTGCTGTTGTACCAGGCGGCCTGCACCACGAGCGGAGTGAAAACGAGGGTGGCCAGCACGAGCAGGCTGATACGACGCAGCCAAGCGAACGCACGGGCACGACCTCGCGCACGCGCCGAGGCGATCGCAAGCAACGACGTGCTTATCGTTTTCCTGTGGCTACCTGTAGCGGACCCATCCGTGGATCTCAGGTTCGCTGTAATACTCATCACTTCTGTCAGTGCGTTTCCTAGGCATAAAAAAACCGGCTGCAATAAGGGCAGGCCGGTACGGATACATAACGATCCACTTCGGCAGCCGGTGTAACCATCTCCGTTCCAGGTCCCGGCTTTGCAGACTTAACCTTTCGGATAAGCAGCCCTTATCGGTGGTTTGGCAAATTCGCCTATGTCTTCGCTATTTCGATTAACTCTCCTTTAAAAAAATGTGTTCTCTACTCGCGTGACTAGATTGGTTGGTTATCGCCGTCCAGCAGATACAACGTATCAGGGCGGGATTTTGTTACCGGGATGTGCCGGTTAAAGGGAGGGAGTACGCACGACAAAGCCCACGCGGGTAAGCGTGTGCCGAGGCAGTGCGTTAATACGCGGAAATGAGAACTCATAAACATCTGTACAGTCTGTGTTTAAAAAGGCCCACGAATGGGCTGGTACCGCTAGCACCTAACGCAAGCACCGTGCCAGATTTCTGGGAGCCGCGGCAGTTAATTAGGAATAGGGATTGAAATCAGATACTTAGAGGTTATAGGGGGGTCGAGACCCAAAACCCCCTGTTTGTGTAGAAGGCGAAATGTCTCGAGAGATTTCGATCCGCATAGCCCTAACGCGTCACTTTTTCCTCAATAAGGACATTAAATTCAGCGTGTTAGGTCCTGCTTGGCATACGTGAAACTAGCCTTGCAGCGATGGGTAGGCGACACGGGCAGCGGGGTGGCTAGGAACCAGGGCCACTGGGGCTGGAAAATGTAAAAATAAACGCCCCAAATGCTGACCTGCGGCGTCACATCTTTGACGAAAAATATACATTTATACAGTAAGGTAGGTCTGCCAACGGTGAATGACCAAGGATGTTTGCGTGATGGTGGTTGGGCCGTGGTGGCCCGAAAGGGCCCCGAGAACCGATGACGACGCTGAGACAGAATTCTGTAGTTCACGCCGCTTGCCGGGTTAAGTACTCTCTCTGGTGCCAATGATGTCTGGATATCAGGAGACCAATCACCAATGCGAGCCAAACCACTGAATGGAATAGGCGTGCTCGACCTAACCCGGCTGTTGCCCGGGGCGGTGTGCACGTTGCACCTCGCCGACATGGGCGCCGACGTGATCAAGATCGAGGACCCGCGGCAGGGGGACTACGGACGATCCCTCGGGGCACGCAACAAGGCCACGTCGCCTTACTTTCTAGTAAGTAATCGCAACAAACGCGGCCTTAAGCTTGATTTAAAACAGGGGTCCGGGCGGCAGGCGTTCTTTGATCTGGCCCGCGACGCGGACGTGGTGATCGAGAGCTTTCGCCCTGGCGTGGTCGATAAGCTGGGTATTGGTTACGAGGCGGTGCGGGCGCGAAATCCACGCATCGTTTATTGTTCCATCAGCGGTTATGGGCAAACCGGTCCTTTTTGCGAAAAAGCGGGTCACGACATCAACTATTGTGCGTACGCGGGTATCACCGACCAAATTGGCCAGCGTGGCGGGGCGCCGGCGGTGCCTAACTTCCAGATCGCGGATCTCGCTGGCGGTTCGTTGAGTGCGGCCATGGGCATCTTGGCCGCTTTGTTGGATGCGCAACGCACGGGCAAGGGGCGCTATATCGATGTTTCCATGACTGATTGTGCGCTTGCCCATAGCGTGCTACCGCTGGCGGCCATGGCTACTGACGGTGAGGTACGCCCACGGGGAGCGGACACCCTGTCTGGCGCTCTACCCTGTTATGGGCTGTACGCAACTGCCGACGGCCGCTATATGGCCTTGGGTGCCTTGGAAAAGAAATTCTGGCAGCGATTCTGCGAGGAAATCGAGCGCCCCGATTTGATCTCGAAGCACGAGGTGAGTGGGGCAGAAGCGGATGGTGTGTATGCTGAACTCGCCGCTATCTTTAGGTCCAACACGCAGGATTATTGGACAACAAGGTTTGCCGACGTCGACTGCTGTGTTGCCCCGGTGTTGACCCTTACTGAATCCATGAAAAATGAGCAGTTGCAGGCACGTAAAATGTTCGTCACCCAAGGTGATGTTCTACAGTTTGCCTTTCCGTTGAAGTTAAGCGATTTCGAGTTCACTATTGCGCGCCCGCCACCCGACCACGGCGAACATAGTAAAGAGATTCTTGCTGAGGCCGGTTACAGCGATGAAAAGCTGGCAGCCCTTGAGGCGGCAGGGGTTATTTGAGTAATGAAAATGGGAGCGTAAGTACAACGGCGTAATGACTGCTTCTTTACACATCGGTGAATTCGACGCGCCCGTCTTGGTTTTTGGTGGCCCCTACAGCAATCTGGAGGCGACGGAGGCACTCATGGCAGCCGCCGAGTCGCGCAACATCCCTGCTGACCACATGCTTTGTACCGGTGACGTCGTCGCCTATGGTGCCGAGCCGCAAGCGACCGTGGATTCAATCCGCGCCGCTGGTATCGCTGTCGTGATGGGGAACTGCGAGGAGTCGTTGGGTGAGGACTCATCGGATTGTGGTTGTGGCTTTGAGAAAGGTAGCGCTTGCGACGTGTTGGCGACGCAGTGGTTCGCCTACGCAAGCCGCGCCCTTGATGCACCGGCCAAGGCATGGATGCGGAGCTTGCCCCGGCAAATTGACTTGACCTTGGGTGGACGCCGGCTTACCGCGATTCACGGTAGCGTAAGCCAGATCAACCGTTTCGTCTTCGCGTCAAGCGCAGGCAAGTTAGCCGAATGCAAACAAGCTGCCACAGATGGCGTCATCGCCGGACACTGCGGTTTGCCGTTTACCCAATTTGTTGACGGACATCTATGGCACAATGCGGGTGTTATCGGGCTACCGGCCAACGATGGAACCCCACGCGTTTGGTACAGTGTGCTTCATCCTAGGAATGAAAGCATCGTGGTTGAGCACTGCCCGCTTACCTACGATCATCAAACCGCAGCTGCCAAGATGCGAGAATACGCACTACCGCCCGCGTATGCCGATTCGTTGATATCTGGACGCTGGCCGACAGAAGATATCTTGCCGGCGGAAGAACGCGATCGGGGTGGTCGAACGATTGCACCATGGTCGGTTGTATGGCCGCACGAGGGCGTAAACATTGCACCGGCCAAGGCCACGGCACTGGGTTTGGGCAATTTATGAGGCGCGAATCAGGCCATGACTAGTTATGCACCGCCGATCAGCGACATGGAGTTTGTTCTAAACGAACTGGCTGAGCTCGAATCGGTCGCCGCCCTACCCGGGCTGGAGCAAGCGACACCGGATCTCGTAAGCGCGATCTTGGAGGAATCCGGCAAGCTGACGTCCGAAGTATTGGCGCCGCTTAATCAAAACGGTGATCGTCAAGGTTCGCGATTGGTTGATGGCAAGGTGCAGACACCGGATGGTTGGAAAGAGGCTTATGACGCCTTTATTGCAGGTGGTTGGAACGGATTGGCCATGGACCCTGACTATGGTGGCCAAGGCCTACCATGGTTGGTAGCTACGGCAGTGCAGGAAATGTGGCATGCATCCAACATGTCATTCGGGTTATGTCCGTTACTGACACAGGCCGCCGTCGAGGCCATCGTCACGCATGGGTCGGAACAGCAAAAGCAACTATTCATGCCTAAGCTGGTCGCGGGCACGTGGGCCGGTACCATGAATCTTACCGAGCCGCAGGCGGGCTCTGACTTGAGCGCCGTGCGTACCAAGGCGGTACCCGAAGGCGATCACTACTTACTTTCCGGTCAAAAGATATTCATTACCTATGGTGAGCACGAGCTCACGGAAAATATTATTCATCTGGTGCTTGCACGTACTCCCGATGCCCCGCCCGGTGTAAAGGGGATCTCGCTTTTTATTGTCCCCAAATACACGCTTAATGATGATGGCAGTGTGCATGAGCGCAATGATGTGCGCTGCGTTTCTTTGGAGCACAAACTCGGGATTCGCGGGAGCCCAACCGCGGTGCTCGCATACGGTGATAAGGGCGGGGCCGTCGGTTATCTGGTGGGTGAGGAGAACCGTGGGCTTGAGTATATGTTTACGATGATGAATCTTGCCCGTCTTGCCGTGGGGATAGAGGGTTTGGCAATCGCTGAGCGCGCCTATCAGCAGGCGCGTGACTACGCCAAGGAACGCATACAGGGGCGGCCACTCGGGGCTCGCGAGGGCGATCGAGTGGCTATCCTTCATCATCCGGATGTACGCCGCATGCTGATGACCATGAAGTCGCAGGTTGAGGCCATGCGCGCAGTTGCCTATGTGGGTATGGCGGCCTTTGATAAGGCCTCACGGCATCCCGATGCAGAAGAAAAGCAGCGCCAGCAAACGCTAGTGGAACTACTAACACCAATAATAAAGGGTTGGTGTACAGAGCTTGGAGTTGAGATCGCATCGTTGGGCGTCCAAGTACATGGCGGCATGGGGTTTATCGAGGAAACCGGCGCCAGCCAGCATCTGCGCGATGCCCGCATTACACCTATCTATGAAGGGACCACCGGTATACAAGCCAATGACCTGGTTGGTAGGAAGGTGTTAGGGGACAAAGGGCGGGCGGCGTCTGCTTTGATCGATACTATGCGCGACACCGTTTCACAGTTAACCAAGTTGAAAGATGCCGTCGCCGGTGACATTCGCGAGGCCTTGAGTGCGGGATTGGACGACGCCGCTCAATCGACCCAATGGTTACTCACTTCACACGAGGAAGATCCGCGACTGCCGTTAGCGGCTTCGGTGCATTACCTGCGTTTATTAGGGACCGTAGTAGGGGGCTGGCAGATGGCACGGGCGGCGTTGATTGCACGGAATAAAGTCGAGGCGGGCGACACAAACGCGCCCTTTTATGAAGCGAAGGTTGTTACTGCCCACTTCTACGCGACGCAAATCATGCCACAAACCCAAGCGTTGCTACGCGCGATTACGCAGGGCTCTAGCGCGGCGCTTGCTTTAGAAGACGAGCAGTTCTAAACGAATATTCCCCATTAAGATTCAACTCGCTTGTAGCTGCGAATAAGCGGCCTCGGAGGAAACAATGAGCTACGAAAATATTTTGGTGGAGAAGCGCGGCGCAATTGGTTTAATTACCCTTAATCGGCCCAAGGCATTGAATGCGTTATCGAATGCACTGATGGCAGAGTTGACGCGTGCACTCGATGACTTCGAAGCCGATGATGACATTGGCGCTATCGTGCTCACTGGTAACGAGAAGGCCTTCGCCGCCGGCGCGGATATTAAGGAGATGCAAGCAAAGAGTTACATAGATGCGTATCTAGGCGATTTCATTACTGCCGGTTGGGAGCGAGTTGTCAGTTGTCGAAAACCTGTGATCGCCGCTGTGTCGGGATACGCGCTTGGCGGAGGATGTGAGCTTGCCATGATGTGCGACTTCATCATTGCGGCTGACAATGCCAAGTTCGGGCAACCGGAAGTGACGCTCGGTATCTTGCCGGGTGCCGGCGGTAGCCAACGGCTCACGCGATTGGTGGGCAAATCCAAGTCCATGGAAATGTGTCTGACCGGCCGTATGATGGATGCGCAAGAAGCGGAGCGTGCGGGATTGGTGAGCCGCATAGTACCGGCGTCAGATTTAATCGAAGATGCGATCAAGACAGCGACCAAGATTGCCGAATTTTCGCACCCAATAACTATGATGATTAAAGAGTCGGTAAACCGCGCCTATGAGACAACGCTGACCGAGGGCGTGCACTTTGAGCGCCGGTTATTTCATGCCGCGTTTGCCACCGAAGACCAGAAAGAGGGCATGGCTGCGTTTGTGGAAAAACGCAAACCCACATTCAAGCATCGTTAACGGGTAACTCATGATCGGCGCGGGCATTAGGGTTTGCCTTTTCGAATCGCTTGACCATCTTTAAGCTCCAGATCTCCTACGCGTTGCGTGAGTTCTCGTAGAAAACGTGACTTATCCTCGGGAGAGATCAAGGCGATGCGAGATTTATTGTTTCTCTTGTAGTCGATTCGAAGCCGGTCCAGCGACCAAGCCGGTGCACTCAATGGGTTTCGCGTGGGTCGAACCATCTCTATCGTTGATAATGGGATGCGAAACTTCAGCCAGCCGCTTCGGATCAATAGATGAGACACGGTTATCTCGTAATAAACTGGGTAAGCAAGTGTCCAGATGATCGCGCCATACGATGTGGCGATTCCCATAACCAGCCATGTGAGATGATTGTCGGCCCCTAGGACAAATAGATGGTAGAAGGCGATGCCAGCGAGCGCGATGCCCGGCGCCACGATGACGAATACGATCCACGAATCCTTTTTCGACGGGTACCGCATTTGTAGTAAGTTTAGACCCAGGGTTAATCGGCGAAAAAGCCTTTTCCGGCGTACCTTTATTCTGATAACGAAAGAAGGAATTGACCTGTGAACAGCACCTTGTTTTCACCGATAACGTTGCGAAATAGTACCTTGGCGAACCGCATCATGGTGTCACCGATGTGCCAATATTCTGCTGACAATGGTTGTGCCTCGGATTGGCACCTGATGCACCTCGGTCAGTTCGCGGTGTCGGGCGCCGGCTTGGTGATGGTGGAGATGACCAATGTCGAGCCCCGGGGGCGTATTAGTCCCTACTGCATGGGCCTGTATTCGGATGAGAACGAGGAAGCGCTTAGTCGCGTTGTGCAGTTCTGTCGACGATACGGGAATAGTAAGTTAGGTGTCCAGATCGCCCATGCCGGTCGCAAGGGATCTACTTTACCGCCGTGGCAAGATCGTAAGCCATTGGCCCTCGGCGAGGGTGGTTGGCAGACGGTAGCACCATCGGCGATTGCGACTAGCGAACATGCGCCAGTGCCGAAAGCGCTCGAACAGGCAGAACTCCCGGCTATGAAAGATGCGTTTGTGAGTTCGGTCGGGAGGGCCGCACGCATTGGGTTTGATGTTATCGAGTTACACGCGGCCCACGGTTACCTGCTGCATGAATTTTTGTCACCATTGAGCAATCAGCGCGAAGACGATTACGGTGGTACCCTCGAGAATCGGATGCGTTTTCCACTCGAGGTCTTTAGTGCCATGCGTAACGCCTGGCCGAAGGAAAAACCTTTGGGTGTGCGCGTGTCTGCTACCGACTGGGCCGAAGGTGGATGGACACTAGAAGACACGGTACGTTTCGCCAAAGAGTTAAAGATACGCGGATGCGATTGGATCGATGTATCGAGTGGTGGCATGGTGAAGAATCAGACAATTCCTGTTGGGCCAAGCTATCAGGTACCGTTTGCCGAACAGGTAAGAACGCAAACGGGCATGACCACAATTGCAATCGGTATGATCACTGAGGCGCGACAGGCGGAAGAAATTATTGCAACCGGCAAAGCAGACATGGTCGCCCTCGCTCGTGGCATGCTCTATGATCCTCGCTGGGCGTGGCACGCGGCGGCAGAACTAGGTGGGCAGGCCAGTTATCCTAACCAGTATCTTCGTTGTCGGCCGTGAGTACGCAATGACATCTTTGCCGAGCGGGAGGGGGCTCGCTGATTACATATTCGGATAGTTGGGTCCACCTCCACCTTCGGGCACCACCCAGTTGATGTTTTGAGTCAGATCTTTGATGTCGCAGGCTTTACAGTGCACGCAATTCTGCGCATTAATCTGCAGGTGTGGCTCCGATCCATCATCATTACGCACGATTTCGTAGACACCGGCTGGGCAGAAACGCTGTTCCGGCGCATCATAGTCCTTAAGGTTGATCTCTATTGGTACCGACGTGTCTTTCAGTTTTAGGTGCGCCGGCTGATTCTCTTCGTGATTGGTGCCGGAAAGATAGACCGATGACAACTTGTCGAAGGTAATCTTGCCATCGGGTTTGGGGTAGTCGATCTTGGGGCATTCGTCGGCCTTCTTGAGGGACTGGTGGTCGTTATGGTGATGTAGTGTCCACGGCGCACGACCGCGAAGCAGGTAGGTGTCGAGGCCGGCGTAGAGAAAGCCGCCCCAAAGACCCCAACGAAACGACGGCCGAATATTGCGCACGCGATATAACTCGCTCCACAGCCAGGTTTGCTTGAGGCGCTCGGGATAATCGGTGAGTTCCCCGTCTTTACCGGAACGCAATGCCTCAAACGCAGCCTCGGCCGCGGTCATGCCGGACTTCATAGCGGTATGTGAGCCCTTAATCTTGGGCACGTTCAAGAACCCGCCGCAGTCGCCAATAAGCATCCCACCAGGAAACGTAAGCTTGGGGATTGACTGATAACCGCCCTCGTTCAGTGCGCGCGCGCCATAGGCAACGCGTCTGCCACCTTCCAAAGTGGGACGAATAGCTGGGTGTGTTTTGAAACGTTGGAATTCGTCGTAGGGACTCAAATGCGGGTTGCGATAATCTAGGCCGACAACAAAGCCGACAGCGACCTGATTGTCTTCTAGGTGGTATAGGAACGAACCACCGTAGGTCCGCGAGTCGAGTGGCCAACCTACAGTGTGGATGACCAATCCTTGTTTATGGTTGGCCGGTTCCACTTGCCACAATTCTTTGATGCCGATGCCAAACGTCTGGGGATCGACGCCGTCACGTAGCCCGAAACGCTCAAATAACGTCTTCGTCAATGAACCCCGGCATCCCTCAGCAAACATGGTGTGTTTGGCAAGCAGTTCTACGCCAGGTTGATAGTTGTCAGTCGGTTGTCCGTCCTTACCGATACCCATGTCGCCGGTGGCGACGCCGCGGACGGCGCCGTCGCCACTATAAAGCACTTCGGCCGCGGCGAAGCCTGGGTAGATCTCAACCCCTAAGCCTTCAGCTTGTTCGCCCAGCCAACGACACAGGTTCCCCAAGCTAATGATGTAGTTGCCGTGGTTATTCATCTGTGGGGGCGTGGGTAAACGCACCTTACCCGTTTTGGTTAGATAAAGCAGGCGGTCGCTAGTAACTGGTGTCTTTAGTGGCGCGCCTTGCTGTTTCCAATCCGGGATGAGTTCATTCAGCGATCGCGGCTCTAAGACTGCGCCGGACAGGATGTGGGCGCCCACCTCTGAGCCTTTTTCAACGATACAGACACTGATGTCGTGATCGTGTTCAGCGCCTAGTTGTTTAAGCCGAATCGCGGCGGCCAGCCCCGAAGGCCCCCCGCCGACGATCACAACATCGTACTCCATTGATTCGCGTTCCAACGTCGTGCTCCGTTTTTCGTGACCAACGTATTATATCGGATAGGTAGCGGATAGGAGATAACTTTCCCAAGAAACCAAGCTCGGACAGATTGCATCTCGTCACGAAAGCCGCTAGCTTATGCCGGCGTTACGGGATGGGGCTGAGCAGGGCGATTCTTGACACTTACTATTGAAGAAGCAAACCGGCGTTGCAAAGGCACGCTTCCTGGTACGCTGGGAATTGAATTTATTGAGCTGGAGCGGGGACATGCAGCTAGTTTGTTGGCGATCCGACCGGAACACTTGGCGCCAAACGGCTATTTACATGCGGCTACGGTGGTGGCGCTTGCCGATACCTGTTGTGGCCTTGGGGCGCTCGCAAGTTTGCCCGATGGTGCTAACAGTTTTACCACGATTGAGCTCAAGACAAATTTCATAGGCGCGGCGGTGGAAGGCGTGATTCGCTGCGTAGCCGAACTGATACACAGTGGTCGTACGACGCAGTTATGGGATGCCAAAGTGACCGATGAAACACAGCAACGTACGTTGGCATTGTTTCGTTGTACGCAGTTGATTCTTTACCCACGCCAAGATGGGTAGGGTAGCCATTTAATTGACACAGATATTCGGAGGAGTTTATGAACGTTGAAGGCTATGCTGCGATTGTAACCGGGGGCGGTTCCGGTATGGGGGCCGAGACGGCGCGGTTTCTTGCAAACGCCGGTGCTAAAGTGGCATTGCTAGACGTCAATGTTGCCGGTGCCCAAGAAGTAGCGAAAGAGATTGGCGGCTTGGCGATCGAGTGTGACGTTTCAAATGCTGGCAGCGGCGAAGCCGCTGTCGCCAAGGCTCGGGACGCCCAAGGGCCGGCACGGATATGTGTCAACTGTGCGGGTATCGCGACTGCCAAACGTATCGTCGGGCGCGACGGCCCGATGGCGTTGGAGGACTTTACCAAAGTCATAGACGTCAATCTGGTGGGCACGTTCAATATCATGCGGCTGGCGGCAGCAGATATGCGCGGACTCGATCCGGTCAGCGAAACAGATGAATGTGGTGTGATCATTTGTACTGCATCGATCGCCGCCTATGAGGGCCAGATCGGCCAGGCGGCCTATAGCGCATCTAAGGGTGGGGTGGTGTCGCTCACCCTGACGGCGGCCCGCGAATTTGCCAGCGGCGGTATCCGGGTTGTTACGATTATACCGGGCCTTATGGGAACGCCGATGCTCGGCGGTATGCCCCAGGAAGTGCAGGATAGCCTCGCACAGCAGGTGCCGTTTCCCAAACGGTTTGGCAGGCCGAATGAGTATGCGAAGCTGGTATTGCATATCATCGACAATGAGATGATAAACGGAGAATGCATTCGCCTTGACGGCGCTATTCGTATGCAGCCAAAGTAGGTTGGTGCGTCGGCTAGATGAGCCTAATGCTGGCGTTCTAGCCCGATAGGTAGATCACTAATACGACGCATTTCATCGTTGTGAAGTACGGTAGGATCTTTCAAGTAATCGATAAGGAAGTCTAATGCGTCGATTCCCCAGAAAAGCTCATCGTCGGCGATAAAACTGGGTACACCAAAGACGCCACTCTGTAGCGCTTTATCTCCATTGCGATGCAGTTCTTCCTTGACACTTGGAGCGCTTACGCGTGCGTCCGCATCCGCGACCCCTAAGGTTCGAGTCAGATCCTGCCAGCCCCGTGTGTCATCCGGACGGCGGCCATCACGCCAGATAAACCGAAAGATTTTTGCGATAGCATCAGCGTCGTTGTCCAAGGCGATACTCAATCGTAGTACAGCGATGGGACTAAAGGGGTGTGCGGGTGGCATCTTCAGCGGCAAACCTTGCTTGCTCGCCAGCCATTGTACATGGCGAAACGTAAATCGACGCTTTGAGGGGATCTCCGCTGGCCCCTTGTGCCCCCAGTGATTAAGCAGTCCGGCGAATAAAACCGGAAGAAATTTTATCTTCGTGCCTTGGGGCAACCGGTGGCGCTGCTCCATCGCGATATAGGCGAACGGGGAGATAAAATCGAAGTACCATGCCACTTCTTTCATGACCCTCCCTCTGGCCCCTCCCATTTAAGGCAGGGGGATCGTTCTATGGTTGCGGCCGAGGCGCTTTATAAAACTTGGGCCAATGGGTTTTTACCACTTCGCTGTTACTCGCTAGCGCATGACAACTATCGATGAAAATCGGTTTTTTGTCGTCGTCATGATTATCGTCACGCCACGATTTTATTGGATAGATTGTCTGGAACGCGGTGGTGGCAACCGGACCGATAAGCTCAACAAGATGAGTGCATCCGTTTACGCCTCCGACACGTTCCCTCACCTGGCGCTGCCAACCACGGCCGATTCGAAGCCCTTCGAGTGACTTGAACTTCTCGGTAATCGCTGGGCAAATGGTAAACGGTCCCCAGTCCGTTACTGCCTCCACTCCATGGATTAGCAGCTCATCGTCGACGGTGAGACGCAGCCACATCTCATGAACGGATTCACCTGGGGATATATCACCACGATCCCGGTTCTTGAAAGTATAGGTTTTGGTGTCAGTAAGGTGGCCTTCGATATCCCATAGTCCATCATCACGCTGGTAGCCGTGACACTCTATCGATCGCCGATGGATTTTCTTGCGGCCGGTTGATGTTGATAGTGGCATGCGTAAGTACTCCCTCGTGCAGAATGCAACTTTTTGGCTAACGTTTACTCAAGGAAGCGCGAATTATTAGTCCGACAAACTCCCCAACTCTTCGGCTTGCTCGCGCAGTTTGAACTTCTGAATTTTGCCGGTCGATGTTTTCGGCAGTGGCCCAAACAATACTGTCTTGGGCGCTTTATAGTGCGCGAGATTGTCCCGGCAGAAGCCGATTATCGCCTCGGCCGTGACCTCCTCGGCTGTTTCCTTAAGGGCGACAAAAGCGCACGGCGTCTCGCCCCACTTATTGTCTGGGCGCGCAACCACCGCAGCTTCGAGCACGGCGGGGTGACGATAAAGGATATCTTCAACTTCAATGGAGGAGATATTCTCGCCCCCGGAGATGATGATGTCTTTAGATCGATCTTTGAGCTTAATGTACCCATCCGGTTCCATAACACCGAGATCGCCCGAATGAAACCAACCGCCCTTCAGGGCGTCTCGGGTTGCTTTGTCGTTCTTAAGGTAGCCTTTCATGACGATGTTGCCGCGAAACATGACTTCACCCATTGTTTCGCCATCAGCAGGGACCGGCGTCATGGTTGCCGGGTCGATTACCTGCAGACCCTGCAGGGCATGATAGTTGACACCCTGCCGGGATTTTAGTTTTGCTTGGTCTTCTGACGGCCGTTGATTCCATTCATCCTTCCAGGCACATACGACGGCGGGGCCATAGGTTTCCGTAAGCCCGTACACGTGCGTCATGTGAAAGCCGGCTTGTTCCATGGCCGCGAGTACCGACGACGGCGGAGGGGCGGCCGCCGTCATCACTTTCACCGCGTGATCAAGATCGCGTCGTTCTTCTGGCTTCGCGTTGATGATGAAATTTAGAACGATGGGTGCACCGCAAAAGTGAGTGACGCCATGATCGGCGATGGCCGCGAAAATACTTTGTGCTTCGACTTTGCGCAGACACACACTGGTACCGGCAAGCGCTGCTAGCGTCCACGGAAAGCACCAACCATTACAATGAAACATGGGCAAGGTCCACAAATAGATAGGATGATGGCCCATATCCCAGGCAAGTATGTTGCTGAGTGCATTGAGATAAGCACCGCGATGATGATAGACGACGCCCTTGGGGTTACCAGTTGTGCCGGAGGTGTAGTTTAGCGATATGGCTCGCCACTCATCGTCAGGTAGGCGGGGAGCAAAATCCGGTGTGCCTTCCTCGAGTAAGGTATCGTAAGTCATCTCGCCGATTAGTTGTCCAGACGTGGCCAACGCATCGTCGATATCAATGACCCTCGGTTTGTTCTTTACGTGCTTCAATGCTTCTTCGATGGTTTCAGAGTATTCTTTGTCGGTAATCAATACCTTAGCGTCACCCTGCTCCAAAATAAACGCGATAGTTTTGGCGTCTAGACGAACGTTGAGGGTGTTTAATACGGCGCCACTCATGGGCACACCGAAATGGCTTTCATAGATCGCGGGCGTATTGGGGGCCATGACGGCAACGGTGTCGCCTACGCCAATTTTCATCTTCGTTAGCGCCGATGCGAGGCGTCGGCAACGGCTGTATGTCTCTCGCCAGCTATAACGTTGATCACCATGAATGATGGAGATGTGGTCTGGATATACTGCGGCAGTGCGCTCGATGAAGCTCAGCGGTGAAAGCGGCGTATAATTGGCTTCGACCCGATCGAGCCCGGTCTCATATGGATTGGTGGTCGTATCGGGCGCGGACACTCGAGAATTCCTATTCGCTATCTTCCCCGCCAAACCGGGTCACGCTTATCAATGAAGGCGTCGATACCCTCACCCGCATCTTCAGCCATCATGTTTTCCGCCATCACTTCACAAGCGAACTCATAGGCCGGTTCGAGGGCTTGGTCGATTTGCCGATAGAACATCTGTTTGCCGGTGCGGACTGCGACGGCCGATCTATCTGTGATATGTCGTGCAAGCGCCAACGTTTCCTTATCGAGAGATTCCGGTTCAACCGCGCGATTTACTAGCCCCAGTTGCACGGCGGCATCGGCGCTGATGAACTCGCCCGTTAGTAACATTTCCATGGCATGTTTCCTTAAGACATTTCGACTCAACGGTACACCTGGCGTCGAACAGAACAACCCCAGATTGATGCCAGAGGTTGCGAAACGAGCGTTATGGGATGCCACCGCGAGATCGCAAGTCGCAACCAGTTGACAACCGGCAGCAGTAGCTATGCCATGGACACGAGCGATCACCGGTTGGGGGATACGAGTCATCGTTAGCATCATGTGGCTGCACTTTTGGAACAAAGTGCGGTAGTACTCTTTGTTGGGATTTGCGCGCATCTCCTTGAGATCGTGTCCGGCGCAGAAGGCCTTGCCGGCGCCAGCAAGAATTACCACCCGCACGGAGCTATCTTGGGCGATCTCATCGAGGGTTTGTTGTAATGCCGCTAACATCGCCTCCGACAGCGCGTTATACTGCTTAGGCCGGTTGAGGGTTAATGTGGTGACGCCGTCTACGTCATCCCGTAACAGCAGCGGCTCATCGGAAACAACTTGGCTTACTGGACGACTCATTGGGGTTCTCCTCGGTCTTAATTAATCTGGCGATAGCTTCCGATTCTGCGACCAGAAGCCCTGAGACATCAAGCCGTAGATGACGGATCGTAGTTCTAAAGAGCGATATGTCACGTATTTCCATTGCTGAATTCGAAGAAATTGCCCGTGATCGCGTACCCTTTGTTGGTCAGCTCGGAGTTGTAATCGAGCGGCTCGATAGTGGTGTGGCCAGGATGCGCGTACCGTACCGCGAAGATTTCATTCGCCCGGGTGGGACTATTGCGGGGCCAGTGATGATGAGTCTCGCCGACCTGGCCATGTACGGAGCCGTGTTGAGCATGATTGGTCCGGTGGAGCTCGCGGTTACCACAAATCTGAACATCAACTTTTTGCGACGTCCGTTACCTGGTGATGTTATTGCCGAAGCCCGCATTCTGAAACTCGGTAAACGGCTGGCAGTGGGGGAAGTCCACCTATTTCGTGACGGCGAGGATGAGCTCGTGGCCCATGTCACCGCCACTTATTCGATTCCACCGCACAGCGAATAACAGCTCACCAGCCGCCGGTTTCAAGCCAGCGACCCACCTGATCCAGCCGGTCGTTGCCCCAAAAGGGTTCATCGTCAACAACAACGTAAGGTGAGCCGAACACGCCGCGTGCAATAGCAGCATCCGTCTCCTGCCGAAGTTGATTCTTGACGTCGGCGTCCTGTAGGGCGTTGGTCACCGCACCACTATCGATACCTAAGGATTCGGCGACGGAGGCCACGACATCAGGTTCGGCAATGTTCTTGTCATCGACAAAAAAGGCACTATAAAGTGCTTGTGCCAATACCTTTGCCTTCTGCGGATCTTGGTCGTAGAGCCAATAGTACGCGCGACTAGCGGCCACCCCCGAGATCGGCAGGCGCGACGGCGCATTAAACGGCACCCCATGAAGTCGTGCGGATCGCGAAAAGTCTCGGCGTACGTAATCGCCGACTAACGGTATTTCCGGCAAAGGTGTGCGGCCGTTGATTTTAAAAACGACCCCCATCAAATAGGGACGCCATGTAACCGAGCGACCATGGCGTTCGGCTATCTTGTCGATACGGTGACTGGCAAGATAGCCGTAGGGCGACGAAAAGTCGAAATAGAAGTCGATGGGACTCGTCATTTAGGCTCAGAGTCGTTCGACGGCCATCGCGGTTGCTTCACCACCACCGATGCACAAAGCCGCAACGCCGCGTCTAAGGTCGTACTTTTCTAACGCTGCCAGTAAGGTCACCACGATACGGGCACCAGACGCGCCAACTGGGTGGCCGAGCGCACAGGCACCACCGTGCACATTAACATTCTCATGCGAGAGTTCGAGGTCGTGGATCGCGGCCAGCGTCACGACGGCAAAGGCCTCATTGATCTCGAAGAGATCCACGTCCAATGTCGACCAAGAAACCTTTTCCAGTAGCTTCTTGATGGCACTCACTGGTGCAGTAGTAAACCACGCTGGTTCGTGTGAATGCGTGGTGTGGGCCAGGATCTTTGCCAATGGTTTAAGGCCGCGCCGTTCAGCTTCTGAGAGTTGCATCAATACAAGCGCCGCCCCGCCATCAGAAATGGAACTAGAGTTGGCAGCGGTTACGGTGCCGTCCTTGCGAAACGCGGGTTTTAGTTTGGGTATCTTTTCTGTGTTCGCCTTGTGGGGTTGTTCATCGCGAGTGACTGTTTTTTCTCCACCGCGCGTTTCGAACGTAACACTGACCACTTCATCGTCGAAACTACCGTTGTCGATGGCCTTCTTTGCTCGTGTCAGGGACTCGATGGCAAATGCGTCCTGGGTGTCACGCGAAAAGTTGTAGCGATCAGCCGTAGCTTCGGCAAACGTTCCCATCAACCGCCCTTTGTCATAGGCGTCCTCGAGGCCGTCGACAAACATATGGTCCAGTAGTTGCGCATGACCCATACGCAAACCGCCGCGTACCTTGGGCATGATATAGGGTGTGTTGCTCATACTCTCCATGCCGCCAGCCACCATCACATCATTGGTCCCGGCGACGATGAGGTCATGGGCTAGCATCGCCGCCTTCATGCCAGACCCACACATTTTGTTAATAGTGGTGCAACCGGCACTTAGCGGGATGCCGGCGCCCAGCGAGGACTGGCGTGCCGGTGCTTGGCGTTGCCCGGCCGGCAACACACAACCCATGATTACTTCTTGGATGTCTTCGGCAGGTACGCGGGCCTTTTCTAGCGCCGATTTGATGGCGGTGGCACCGAGGTCTGGCGCTGGTACGTCTTTGAGGTCGCCTTGGAATCCACCCATGGGTGTGCGGGCGGCGCCTACGATAACAACCGGATCATTAGCATTCATTGTTTTCACCATAATTAAAGTATCGATTCAAACATTTCCCGAGTGGCCATTCTGCATAACTTGAGCCCCCTGACATCGCCAGTTCCATGGGCTTTACCCTTAGGCTATGCGTCGAGGCCTTTGTTGCAACTCACCTCCACAGTTGGGACAAACGTGTTTCATGTTAGCCGCACAGAACGTACATTCGTAGGAACAAATATACGCTCCACCATCGGCGTCGATATTCGCGTCACACTTCTCGCACCGCTTGCGCATTTCGAGTGCCACTAGGCCGTTTCGTCAAATAACTCGCGACCGATCAGCATGCGACGAATCTCGGAAGTGCCGGCGCCGATCTCGTAGAGTTTTGCGTCGCGCAGCAGCCGCCCGGTGGGATAGTCATTTATGTATCCATTGCCCCCTAGGGCTTGGATCGCTTGCAGTGCCATCCACGTTGCCTTTTCCGCTGCATATAAAATCACCCCGGCTGCATCTTTGCGGCTGGTTTCGCCGCGATCGTAGGCCTTGGCCACTGTGTAGACGTAGGCCTTGCAGGCATTCATGGTGCTATACATATCAGCGAGCTTGCCTTGCATGAGTTCGAACTCGCCGATCGGTTTGCCGAACTGGGAACGTTCGTGCACGTAGGGCACAACGATATCCATGCAAGCTTGCATAAGTCCGAGCGGACCGCCCGACAACACCAAGCGTTCATAGTCGAGCCCACTCATTAGCACTTTCAAACCCTTATTGATCCCGCCTATCACGTTCTCTTTGGGTACCTCACAATCCTTGAATACAAGCTCGCAGGTATTCGATCCACGCATACCCAGCTTGTCCAGCTTCGGGGCCGTGGAGAAACCGGGGAATCCCTTCTCGATGATGAAGGCGGTAATACCCTTGGCCCCGGCCTTGGCATCGGTTTTCGCATACACGATTAAGGTGTCAGCGTCGGGACCGTTGGTGATCCACATCTTACTGCCATTGAGAACGTAGCGACCACCCTTGTGTTCGGCCCGCAAGCGCATACTAACCACATCCGAGCCTGACCCTGCCTCGCTCATGGCAAGCGCGCCGACATGTTCACCGCTGATTAACTTAGGCAAATACTTCTGTTTTTGTGTCTCGTCGCCGTTACGTCGTATCTGGTTTACACACAGATTGGAGTGGGCGCCGTAGGAGAGCCCGACAGACGCAGACGCACGGCTGATTTCTTCCATTGCAACTGTGTGCTCCAGGTAGCCCATGGCGGCGCCACCGTATTGTTCTTCGACCGTGATCCCTAGTAACCCAAGATCTCCCATCTTGCGCCATAGGTCGCTTGGAAATTCGTTATCGCGATCAATGTCAGCCGCCCGCGGTGCTATCTCGGTGGTGGCAAAACTTTGCACGGACTCGCGCAACATGTCAGCGGTTTCGCCTAAACCGAAATTCAGGGTCGGAAACGATGCCAACGGCATTGCCCGCGTTTCTGGTTTGTGTTTGGGAGTCGCCATCTTAAGAGGCCCTCTTCTTTACGAGTAGCGCCTTGCACTGGGCCTCGATATCGTCCAGTTCCTTTAGGGTGACCTGGATATCTTGTTGTCGTTGGTTCAGTTGCGCGCGGCGCTCATCGAGTTTGCTAACGAAATACTGCAGCTGCCCAACTTCACTGGGGTCCGCGTCGTAGAGATCTAACATCTCGCCGATCTCGCCGAGCGAGAACCCAAGTCGTTTACCCCGCAATACCAGCTTTAACCGCACCCGGTCGCGGACCGAATAGACACGCGCCTGGCCATTTCGGGCAGGGCTAAGTAGGCCTTGGTCTTCGTAGAAGCGAATAGCGCGAGTGGTGACTTCGAACTCTTGGGCCAACTCGCCAATGGTGTAAGTGGTCATGGAGACTCCGGCGCTAGTCCAGTTGAGCGCGCTGCGGTCCGGACACAGGAACACCTATAATATGTTTTACACTGGTCAGCCAATGACGGCTCGATCGGTTTCCTGGGCTCGGAACACCTCTTATTAGTAGATATTGTACATGGTATTGACGTTTACGTAAACGTAAGCAAGAATGGTATCAGTAAGAGCCTACGGGGTCGGCCAATGGTACGCCCCAGGAGCACGCATGTCGCAGGCAGCCGCCGCCAAGATCACCCCAATAAATAAGGCCTACAAGCCCAAGCACAAGCTGCGGTTTGTGACCGCCGCCAGCCTATTTGATGGTCACGATGCCTCGATCAATATCATGCGCCGCATCCTGCAGGGGTCGGGCGCCGAGGTCATCCATCTCGGGCATAACCGGTCAGTCAATGAGATCGTGACCGCCGCCATCCAAGAGGATGTGCAGGCTATTGCCGTCAGCTCCTATCAAGGTGGCCACGTCGAGTATTTCAAGTACATGGTCGATGCGCTGCGCGAACGCGGCGCTGCCGACATCAAGGTATTCGGTGGTGGCGGTGGTGTGATTGTTCCCGATGAGATCCAAGAGCTGCACGACTATGGCATCGCCCGAATATACGCGCCAGAGGACGGCCAGCAGATGGGGCTACAGGGCATGATCAATGACATGCTCAAACACAGCGACTTCGACCCGGCCGCTGATATCTCTGACGAGTTAAACGCTATCAGGGCAGGTGATTGGCGCACGCTCGCGCGCGTGATTACGGCGCTTGAAAACGACACCTTGGATGCCAACCAGCGCCGCAAACTCCTCGACACCTCACAATCACTCAAGAAGACCATTCCAGTTGTCGGTGTAACAGGTACCGGTGGGTCCGGCAAATCGTCGCTCACCGATGAGCTGGTACTTCGTTTCCGGCTCGACTACGACGACGCCCTAAAGATTGGCATCGTCGCCATAGACCCGTCACGCCGCAAAACTGGTGGCGCGTTGCTTGGCGATCGCATTCGAATGAATGTTATCGATACGCCCAATGTCTACATGCGTTCGTTGGCCACACGCAACGCTGGCAATGAGGTGCCAGTTAGTCTCACTGACATCCTTGCGACCATGAGAGTCGCCGACTTCGATTTACTGATCGTTGAGACACCGGGCATCGGCCAGGGCGACGCCGGCATCGTGCCTTATGTCAATGCGTCGCTGTATGTCATGACGCCGGAGTTCGGTGCCGCCAGTCAATTGGAAAAGATCGATATGTTGGACTTCTCCGATTTGGTGGCGATAAATAAGTTTGACCGTAAAGGCGCTGAAGATGCATTACGCGATGTGCGCAAACAAGTGCAACGGAATCGTGGGGCCTTTAGCACACCCGTGGATGAAATGCCGGTCTTTGGGACAATCGCTGCGCGCTTCAATGACGACGGCGTCACCGCGCTCTACCAAAACCTCGTTGACACCTTAACTCAGAAAGGACTGCCTAAGAGCGAAGGGCATTTACCCAGGGTCAGCGTTCGCGCCTCTTCGAGACAAACGGCCATTGTTCCGCCGAAGCGACAACGCTATTTGGCGGAAATCACCGAAACCATTCGCGATTATCGGCGCACAGTGGTTGAACAGTCGCGGCTTGCGCGGGAATGTCAGCAATTGCGCGAATCTCAGCGCATGCTGGTTGAGGCTGGAAAGGATGGCACCGTACTGGATGGACTGGTTAATGAACGTGAGAAGCAGCTAGATGCGCGCACACGCAAACTGCTCGAGATTTGGCCCCAGGTGCAAGCGAGCTACGCCGGTGACGAATACGTCGTCAAGATTCGCGACAAAGAATTACGCACGCCGCTCACCTATACATCGCTGTCGGGCACCAGAATACCCAAGGTCGTGCTTCCCAAGTACGAGGACCACGGCGAATTGCTGAAGTGGCTGTTGTTGGAAAATCTTCCCGGCACTTTTCCTTATACGGCCGGCGTATTCGCGTTCAAACGCCAAGGTGAGGACCCCACACGAATGTTTGCGGGAGAGGGCGACGCTCTTCGTACCAACCGTCGATTTAAGTACCTCTCGAAACATTCCGACGCTAAGCGCCTGTCTACTGCCTTCGATTCCGTCACGCTTTACGGTTGGGATCCGGACGAACGCCCTGATATTTACGGCAAGGTCGGAAACTCAGGCGTATCGATTGCCACGCTTGAAGATATGAAAGTACTTTACGATGGGTTCAATCTTTGCGATCCGCAAACATCGGTGTCCATGACTATCAATGGCCCGGCACCTACCGTGCTAGCGATGTTTTTGAATACAGCAATAGACCAACAGCTGGATAAGTTCGAGCAGGACAATGGTCGCCCGCCCACCGACGACGAGGTCGCCAAGATCCGGGCGTGGACATTGGAAAACGTTCGCGGAACCGTGCAGGCCGATATCTTAAAAGAGGATCAAGGCCAGAATACTTGCATATTCTCCACTGAGTTTAGCCTCAAGATGATGGGTGATATCCAGGAATATTTTATCCAGCACGACGTGCGTAATTTTTATTCGGTATCGATCTCTGGCTATCACATCGCCGAAGCCGGGGCCAATCCTATCAGCCAACTTGCGTTTACGTTGGCTAATGGCTTTACCTATGTAGAGGCGTATCTCGCACGCGGCATGAATGTCGACGATTTTGCGCCTAATCTTTCGTTCTTTTTCTCCAACGGCATGGATCCGGAATATTCGGTCATGGGCCGGGTTGCTCGCCGTATCTGGGCGACTGCAATGCGTTTCAAGTATGGCGCCAATGAACGCAGCCAAAAACTCAAGTATCACATTCAGACTTCGGGTCGCTCACTACATGCCCAGGAAATAGACTTCAATGATATCCGCACGACCTTGCAAGCATTGATCGCGGTTTACGACAATTGCAATAGTTTGCATACCAACGCCCACGATGAGGCCATCACCACACCGACGGAAGACTCGGTGCGTCGGGCGATGGCAATCCAGCTCGTCATCGATCGCGAGTGGGGGCTGTCGAAAAACGAAAACGCGAACCAGGGATCGTTTATCGTTGAGGAGCTCACCGATCTGGTAGAACAGGCGGTGTTGCAGGAATTCGAATGTATTGCCGAACGCGGCGGTGTTCTGGGTGCGATGGAAACCGGCTATCAACGCGGCAAGATCCAGGAAGAGTCGTTGTACTACGAAAGCCGCAAGCATGACGGCAGCCTACCTATTATTGGTGTCAATACCTTCCGTAATCCGAATCCGCCCGAGGACGTGACGGTTGAGCTCGCGCGTTCCACCGATGAGGAAAAACAGAGTCAAATCAGGCGGTTACGTGAGTTTCAAGAACGTAATGCCAAGCATGCCAAGCATGCGCTCGCACGCATCAAGCAAGCCGTCATCGCCAACGAGAACATATTCGCGGTACTCATGGATACCGTGCGATGTTGTTCGTTGGGACAAATCACACATTGCCTGTTCCAAGTCGGCGGTAAGTACCGACGTAATATGTAAGTGTGCTTCGATGCGGATGGGTGAAGAACGCCGCACCGTTCAGTTCGAAAGTAACCCGATATTTTCCTTCGTCGTTAAATTCGTCGCATGTCTTCTGATCGG
>CAXMNC010000260.1:0-3163 GCA_964194625.1 Acidiferrobacterales bacterium | reverse complement strand
AACTTCACCCAGTTGCTCCAGTCGTTCCCTTCTTCGTCCTGCCATTCGTTCGTAACGCCATCGCGCTTGTACTTTACGATGAGCCCGGTATGTGGGGCATCGATATTCTGCGGGCCCTGGTCCTGAGGTTCGGCAGGTCCGGCAAGTGCTTCCCGTCCTACGCCGCTATTCGTGAGCTTACCGGTTACTGCAATGAGACGATCCGACAGGCCCTCAAGGCGCTCGAAAATAGCGGTTTGATTGCTCGTATACGCCGCCGGACCAGCCGGATCGTATCGCGGCTGTGTCAGGTCACGGGCCGGCGTGTGGAGGTGCAAATGGAGATCCAGACGTCCAACCTCTACACCTTCCGCGCTGACCGGCCAGCACCGGGCTTAGAGCTCATGGCGCCGCGCGAAACCAAGCGCCGGGAATTCCCGCAGAGGAAGTCACTGCTCGACTGGCTGTCCGGCATCGAACCACCGGCCATCGACGCACCAGAAGCGGCGGGGTCTTTTTTAATGTCCGGATCTGATGCTACTAGGTAGTGAGCAAAGCACATCTTCTAGTTTTATTCTTAGTAGCGACCTGTGTAGAACCCATCATGCATCGCCCAGAATGACCCGCTGAGGGGGTTTTCAGGGAAGAGGTCGGGTTCCAGCACTGGCACAGCGAACCAGCACCGCTCCAATAACTGGAGAGGAAGAGGGTTTGCGAGCAAGTAGTCTTCTCGGTGTATGTACATAACGAAACCCCTCAGGGTTCGGAAACCATAGGACGTGAGCCACTCCCCACGTGGCCAATGCGGTTTCTGGCATTTTGGAGATTTTTCTCAGGGACCGCAGCAGCTTTCAACATTTCGATGCTGCCGGATCAACTGACTCCGTCAAGCCGCTTATTCTTTGACTGCAATAAATCGAAATATAATGTGATGGGACACGACGGTGCGCTGCCTTGATCGTAACGGTTTCGTGAAGTTAGGACAGACTAAACTGTGTGCAATGCGGGGGTATTGCTACAGTGTTGTAGAATGGCGAAGCCGGAATGAGCCTCTTTGGGGGGCGCTCACTTCGACTTCGCCTGTCCGCCCAAACCGGCACGGGGGGGAGCCGGTAACACACTTCGCTCAGGGCTGAGTAATGTGTCGCGAGGGCAGGACGACGCTCGTTTTCCGTCGCAATTGCGTAACGGTCAAGCTGTATCATCGTCATATACACTGTTTATTTTGTTACATATTGTGAACAGGTACCGGCGTGCCTTAGTTGTGAAGTCGCAAGAGGTTGTTTGCGGTTAGGCCTAATCGGCTAATGGGTGGTTTCTTACCAAGACTAGCATGCGGTCGGTGCCAGTTATAGCGGTGCAGCCATTTGGGCAGATCGGCCTTGCGCTGGCCGGAGGTTTGGTACTCGGTGGCGTAGGCCCATTCGCGGATTGTGGTTTGCACGAAACGTTCGGCCTTGCCATTGGTTTGCGGCGTATAGGGCTTGGTGCGCAGATGCTTGATGCCGAGCGCTGCCAGGGCGTCGCGAAATGCGTGTGAACGATAGCAGGATCCGTTGTCGGTCATGACGCGGGTGACAGTGACGCCGAGGCTTTTGTAGTAGGCAAGGGCGGCTTCGAGATGGGCGATGGCACTTTCTTTTTTCTCGTTTGGAAAGATGTCGGAATAGGCAACGCGCGAGTGATCATCGATCGCGATGTGGACGTACTCCCAGCCGGCACCGCGCGACTGGCCTTTCTGGCGATCGCCGGTGACGCGGTGGCCGGGTTGCGAAAAACGCCCGAGTTTCTTGATGTCTATGTGGATGATCTCACCTGGCGTCTCACGTTCATAGCGTGGCCGCGGCTCACGTGGTTCGAGGCACGCGAGGAGGCTGAGGCCGCAGCGTTTGAGGATGCGGCTGACGGTTGCGCGACTGAGCCCGGTCGCGGCTGCGATCTGGTCCTGGGTGCAGCGGTCGCGGCGCAACCTTTCGACTTCATCGCGCGTGGCCGGCGCTGTTTGGCTCGGCGATGAATGGGGTTTGGATGAGCGGTCGGACAAGCCATCGACGCCGAACTCGCGGAAGCGCCGGACCCATTTTCTGACGGTCTCGCGCGTTGTCGCGAACCGCTGTGCGACGGCTGCCAGGGTGTTGCCGTGATCCACAACGGCGCGCACCATGGCCTCTCGACTTTTGGGTGTCAGGCGCGCATTCTTATGCATGTTCATTCGGTTCTCCTTGAGAATCACTGACGGTTGCAACATCAGCTTCTCTCGGCCGAACCGAATGGACAATCTCTAACGCAGAGTGTCTACAACCTCCTGGAAATACACACTTAGTGATGGGTTCGTTGCCAAGGTGACTTGAGGCAGCGGGGCCCTGTACACGCCGGCATCGCTAACCTCGGGTATCGAAGATGCTTCGACAACGGACCACGCGTCTTGGTGTGCAAACAATGCTTTCAGCATCGCCGAATTTAATCTGTAGCCACCGCATGACGAGCGATATGCGCAGAGGGGATCCGACTAGAGAAAGTACCTGAAGTAGCTCTAAACGGCGATCTCATCTGATTGCAGCACACGGAAGCGTCCGGCGCCAATATTTTTGACGAGCTCAGTGAGCGTTCCCTCAAGCCTTAGAAAAAAAGAGCCGCTCATGGATGTGAACGGCTCAAGTCTAGGGAGGAAACGTCCTCTGGAGGACTGCGACCACGGAGTAGAACTTGGCCGCGGGGGCACAGTGCTACTGCATTGCAAAAATGAGCAATCCCAAAGCCCGCTTCGATTGTGGGCAACTCACACATGCCGAGTGAGGTGTTGCGGTGCTGCTACAACTTATGTGGCGCCGGGTGCCAAAATAGGGCTCTGTCAACGTTGACCCGCTCCGGTATCGAACAAACGCAATACCAACTGGCAACCAGAGCGGATCTAGTGCGTTGAGCAAGGGCCGACTTGCTCCGTTCCAATGCAGGCTGTTTTGCGCCAGTGGGGACGGGCACAGAACCAGCCTTCTTTGTCCCCCGTGATTTAACAACGAGCCAGCTGCCAATTTATTCTCGAGTGCCAATTTTTTCATGGCCCTGGCCGTGGCTCGTGGCGGGCATGGTTTTGTGAAGCCGTCCGGCGGATGCGCAACTGTCCCGAGAGAGTTCTGCAGGTGGCGCACGGAGATCTGAGACTGCGTTTTATGCAGATGAATTA
>CAXMNC010000259.1:0-22972 GCA_964194625.1 Acidiferrobacterales bacterium | reverse complement strand
CCGGCCATGATTATGCCGATGACTTCGGTCGAAAAGCCTTCGATTTGGCTGCGCACGCCGAGCAACGTGTTAAACAGCCCCATCGCTACTAGGAGTAGGCCGTAACTCAGTAGTAAAGAGCTGATAGACCTAACGGTCTTTAACATGGCTGGGGAAGGCGCTGGCCGTGTTGCGACTGCACCATCAGGCCTAGAATTGCTATTAACATCGCTGACGGCAATACCGTTGAGATAAGTGGTGGCTACGGGTGGACTCGAACCACCGACACCGGCATTATGAATGCGAAATCAAAAGTGTAACATAGTGATTTGATGAAGAAACCCTGGGACGCTCGTTGCGTAATTTGCCTTACTTTGCAGGACCGTGCATAACTAATCCCCGCAAAAGTCCCGCACACCTCGAACATGGAACTTGCTGCGCCGTTTTTGGAGCCGTCGAATGGCTGCTTACGGCCAACTTCGGACATTTACTCACCACGAAATTTGGTCTTGCCCGATCTGACCTATTGGGTTTAAGTGTTGCCTGGGGAGACCTATCAGACAGCTCGTTGCGTGAATAGACAACAACGGAATTGTTGTGAATCTTTGGTCCTGGTGGGTGTAACAAAGGAGGTTGTTTTATGAAAAGAAGATTTATCATGGTTGCCGTCGCAGCAATGACTGCAGCGTTTCTAGTAGGCTGCGGCGGTATCGGGCCGCAAACGGTGACCCGCGACCGGTTCAATTACAACACTGCGATTTCCAACTCCTGGAAACAACAGACGCTCCTTAATATCATAAAACTGCGCTATGCTGATATGCCGGTGTTCGTAGAGGTCGCTTCGATCGTGAGCGGTTATACGCTTGAAGGTTCGATCAATCTGAGCGCGACCTTTGCCAGCCCTGGTGATACCCAAACCGTTGGCGGCGTGGGGAAATACACCGACCGGCCCACCATTACCTACGTCCCGATTACCGGCCAGCAGTTTAATAAGAGCTTCATGACCCCCATACCTCCCCAAGCAATTCTGTTTCTTATGCAATCTGGCTGGCCCATCGATCTAATATTCCCCCTCACGGTAGATGCTGTGAACGGACTGCGGAGTCGGGTGTCCGCCGGTGCAAACCTGCGGGCGGGTGATCCTGAATTCTACCGTGTGATTTTCCTTCTAAGGGAAATACAGAAATCCGGTGCCGTGGGTATGCGAATTGTGAAAGAAAATGACCAAAAAGAATCGACGGTCATGTTTTTTCACCAGAAAAACATAACACCGGAGGTTAAAGCGGCGCTCCGTGAACTCAGAACTCTTCTTGGTCTGCGGCCAGGGGGGGCGGAGATAACAGTAAGCTACGGTTTGATTCCCGGAAGTGACCGGGAGATCGCCATGCTCACTCGCTCGATGCTACATATCCTGATCGAGATGGCAATACAGGTCGATGTTCCCGCCCAGCATGTGGCCGATGGCCGCACGGTCCCCTCTCGATCCAAACCTGATAGCGCTGAAGAAAAAATCGGACAGCTCATCGATATCAAGAGCGGCAGCGATAAACCGGAGAACGCCTATGCGGCTGTGAATTATAAAGATCACTGGTTCTGGATTGATGACCGGGACTTTAGATCAAAACGGACATTTACGTTTCTGATGCTCCTCTTTTCAACGACTGAATCAGGCGGTAGAGAGGGTCTTCCGCTGGTAACGATCCCTGCTGGTTAATATACTTTAGCCATGTCGATGATCCTTTAAAGCTTCGTCGCACCACCTGACACCTCTATCTTCTCGACCTCGTGCTTTGAGGATCCGTTTCGGCTAGTCGAGGCGGCCGAGCGTCTCTGTGAAAAGTCCCGCACTGACGATCGTGCGGGTTAGAGAAGGTGTGGTAACGCGTTGGTTAAGGTGGTGGCTACGGGTGGACTCGAACCACCGACACCGGCATTATGAGTGCCGTGCTCTAACCACCTGAGCTACGTAGCCAAGAATCAGGCGCAAGATACAAGATTCAAGACACAAGTGACAACCGATATCTTGGATTTACCTTGTGTCAGGATTCACACGTTGAATCGAAAATGGATCACGTCGCCGTCCTCGACGACGTACTCCTTACCCTCCACTCTCAGTTTACCGGTTTCCTTCGCACCTTGCTCACCATTACACTGAACAAAGTGGTCATAACTAATGATCTCGGCGCGGATGAATCCACGCTGAAAATCGGTATGAATGGCGCCGGCTGCCTCAGGCGCTCGAGCACCTGCGGGTATGGTCCATGCCCGTACCTCGTCAGACTGTGTACTGAAAAATGTGAGTAATCCAAGCAGGCGGTAACCGGCACGGATCACGCGATTCAAACCCGGTTCCTCCAGCCCCATGTCGGCCAGAAACAGCTGTTTCTCCTCT
Organism: Acidiferrobacterales bacterium; assembly: GCA_964194625.1. Classification (GTDB taxonomy): domain Bacteria; phylum Pseudomonadota; class Gammaproteobacteria; order Acidiferrobacterales; family SPGG2; genus SPGG2. Next base: position 20,601 of record CAXMNC010000259.1, on the reverse strand, counting down.
GTGCTCATATCGGTGAGCTCTGCTTCCAGGGCCGCACACAACGCAACGACTTCGGCCCTCTCCGCCTGCGCGACGTGCGTCACGGCGTCGAGATAGGGGTTCTCATTAAGACCTTTTTCGCTCACGTTGGCGATGTATAGCGTGGGCTTGCTGGTAAGCAGGTTGAGTGGCTTTAACATTTTCGCGTCTGCTTTATCGAGACCCAAGGCACTTACCGGCCGAGCATCGTTCAGGTGCTGATGCACGCGTGCAAGCAGGTCGCGCAACTTGATAGCGTCCTTGTCGCCTGCCTTCCCTGCCTTCTCAGCACGCTCGCACGCTCTGTACACGGTCGCCAGATCCGCTAACGCCAATTCCGTCTTAACGGTCTCCATATCCGACAGCGGATCCAGATGGTCGGTTACATGCGCCACATTATCGTCCTCGAAGCAGCGCACTACGTGGGCGATCGCGTCCACTTCCCGTATATGGGCAAGGAACTGGTTCCCCAGACCTTCCCCCTTTGAGGCGCCGGCAACGAGCCCGGCGATGTCCACGAACTCGATCGTCGTCGGCGTCACCTTCTCCGGCTTGGCAATCGCCGCGACGCATTCAAGGCGTTCGTCGGGGACGACCACAATGCCGACATTAGGTTCGATCGTGCAGAAAGGGTAGTTCTCGGCCGGGGTATGTGCCTGGGTCAGCGCGTTAAACAGTGTGGACTTGCCTACGTTCGGCAAACCAACGATTCCGCACCTAAAGCCCATGTAGTGATTAGTCCCTTGTGGCGTAGTCAGTAGGTATTCGACGACTCAGGTTGTTGCGTCGGGGTAATCCACGTCCTGCGTATGCAGAGCAGTCATGACGTATTGGTAGCGACCATCAACAATGTCGTTGATATGACTCAACGCTCTGTCCATCGCTGCGTTGATGAGCTCTTGCTCGGTCGGCGGCGCTTTGCGCAAAACGTGAGAAACCGTCTCGTCGCCCGAACCCGGGTGGCCGATGCCGATACGTAGCCGCACGAAATCGGCCGAGCCAAGCCGCGTGGCAATATCGCGGACACCATTGTGCCCACCGTCGCCACCGCCTTGTTTGAGCCTAACCGTGCCAAGTGGAAGGTCTAACTCGTCATGCACCACCAGGATCTGCTGCGGTGCAATTCTATAATAGTGCGCGCACTTGACGACGGCCTCACCGCTGTTATTCATATACGTCATCGGTGCGAGCAACCAAACGTAACTGTTGTCTATTGCCACTCTGCCGAGCCGGCCTTTGAGCTTACGCTCATCCCGCAAACGACCACCGGTATGCTGGAGCAGGGTATCAAGAAAACGGAACCCGGCATTGTGCCGGGTGTCCGTGTATTCAGTCCCGGGGTTGCCGAGACCAACAATCAGAGTAATTCCCTCTGCCATTGCAGTATCTTGCCTGGCTTGGCCAGGCCGCGATGAAGCTCGCCTTTACTCTTCGCTCTCTTCGGCAGCTGGAGTCGTTTCCTCGCCCTCTGGCGGTGCTTCTCCTTCTGGCAACTCTTCGCCTTCGGCAACCACCTCTTCTTCCTCGACTACGCGGACAGCGGCAACCGAAACCACGGGCAGATCTTCACCACCGTGGGCCAAACTGGTGATGGTCACGCCTTCGGGGAGTTTAATATCGGTGAGATGGACAGAGTCGCCGATATTCAGCTCAGAGATATCCACCTCCAGATACTCAGGCAGTTGGTGGGGTAAACAAGAAATGTCTACTGCCGCCATTAAACGCGAAACAACACCACCTTCTTGTTTCACACCGGGCGCCACGTCCTCACCAGCAACGTGTATGGGCACCTCTAGGTGCAACTTCTCGGTTGCGCTGATGCGCTGCAGATCCATGTGAAGAACCTTGGATCTGTACGGGTGCATCTGCACATCGCGCAATATGGCTTGATCGGTGTCAGCGCCAACCTTTACCGTCAGGACAGAATTATGAAACGCTTCATCGGTCAGTTGATGATAAACCGTATCGTGATCAAACGTGACCATGATCGTGTCCTTGGCCCCCCCGTACAAGACAGCGGGCACCTTGCCAGCACGCCGCAAACGACGGTTTGCGCTTGTACCTTTGTCGGCACGCTTCTCACCTGTCAACTCGAACTTAGCTGCCATTTATCTACTCCACTATTACCTGTTACTTCTACAGTATCCTGAGTCAGTCCATAAACAGTGAACTTACTGAATCCTCTTCTGCGATTCGGCGCAACGCCTCAGCCAGCAACTCAGCAATGCTGAGTTGCCGAATCCGGTCGCAGGCTTGAGCTTCCTCGCTTAAGGGTATCGTATCCGTTACGACTAGCTCATCCAATACCGACTTATTAAGGATCTCAATCGCTTTGCCCGACAATACAGGATGTGTACAGTATGCGGCAACACGCCGCGCGCCGTTCTCCTTTAATGCTGCCGCTGCTTCACACAGGGTGTTGCCAGTATCCACCATGTCATCCATAAGGATACAACTACGGTCCTTAACATCACCGATGATGTGCATAATCTTGGCTTCATTGGGTCGCGGCCGCCGTTTATCAATAATCGCGAGATCTGTTTCCAACTGCTTGGCCATGGCACGCGCGCGCACAACGCCGCCGACATCCGGCGATACCACCAACAGATTCTCGTACTCGTGCTTCCAAATATCACCTAACAGCACCGGTGCCGCGTAGATGTTGTCAGTCGGAATATCAAAGAACCCCTGTATCTGATCGGCATGCAGGTCCATGACCACCACTCTATCGGCACCCGCCGTTGTAATCATAGAAGCAACTAGTTTGGCCGAGATTGCCACACGTGCCGTGCGCGGCCGCCGGTCTTGCCGAGCATACCCAAAATAGGGAATGACGGCCGTAATCCGTGCTGCCGAAGACCGCCTGATGGCATCAATCATGACGAGCAACTCCATCAGATTGTCATTGCTCGGCGCACAGGTAGATTGCATGAGAAACACATCCTTCCCACGCACATGCTCCATGATCTCCACCATGACCTCGCCGTCGCTGAACCGACCGACAACAGCCTTGCCCAGCGGAAGACCCAGTCGGCGCACAACAACCGCCGCCAGGGCCGGGTTGGCGTTACCCGTAAAGACGGCCATATTGTCAACAGGCACTTATCCTCTCCTCGGTAATCGCTTCGGCAACTCGGTAACTGCTCCCGGCGTTACTCTACCTCGGCAACCGCTCCGACAATTGCTCCTGCGTTGTTCTAACTTCCAGCATCCCTGCCGGTCGCCTGCGTTGCTCTACCTCCTGCATCCCTGCAGTCGTCCTCCTTCTGACCACCAGGGCCGGTGGAAATGCAATAGGATTGTAGGCCGCTCCCGCGCATCCTGCGCTCGCGGCATTAGTGCATCCATGTACGTCAGAACAATCCTTGCCCTGTAGTCGTGCTCCTGCGTTGCTCTCGGTTGCTGCTCCCGGCGCAACTCTACCTCGGCAACCGCTCCGACAACTGCTCCTGCGTTGTTCTAACTTCCAGCATCCCTGCCGGTCGCCTGCGTTGCTCTACCTCCTGCATCCTTGCAGTCGTCCTCCTTCTGACCACCAGGGACGGTGGAAATGCAATAGGATTGTAGGCCGCTCCCGCGCATCCTGCGCTCGCGGCATTAGTGCATCCATGTACGTCAGAACAATCCTTGCCCTGGAGTCGTAACTTCCTGCGTCCCTGCAGGTCGCCTGCATTGCCCTAACTTCCGACATCTGACCGCAAGATAGTGGAAATGCAAAGGGATTGTAGGCCGCTCCCGCGCATCCTGCGCTCGTGGCATTAGTGCATCCATGTACGTCAGAACAATCCTTGCCCTGTCGGTCGCCTGTAGGTCGCCCTGCCCTCCCAGCGACCCCGCAAGCAAATTGGCTGGGGTGCCAGGAATCGAACCTGGGAATGCCGGAATCAAAATCCGGTGCCTTACCGCTTGGCTACACCCCAACGGAACGCTCGTATTGCATACCAGAAAGTGGATGTCTATTAACCCCGCGCGCGACAAAACCTTCAAGCCATTCGGGGCGCCGTTCAACAATCTGTACCCCTTCACCCTGATCCTGCACCGGCAGGTAGACACAGGCTCCGGAGCCCGTCAGCCGCGCATCACCGAACTGAGCTAACCACTGCAATGCTCGATCGACATCGGGGTAACAGCGACGCACCACAGCTTCCAGGTCATTGCGCACCCGGCCCGCGTGGAAGTCGCGTATTTTGATGGGCGGGCCATAAGCTGTCAAACCGAGTTCTTCAAACACCCGTTGGGTAGACACCTGCACCGGCGGCATCATCACGGCGTACCACCGTTCCTCGGGCTCGATGGGCGTAAGAATCTCGCCCACGCCTTCCGCCCACGCCGCATGGCCGGCCAAAAACACAGGCACATCGGCACCCAATTGCAATCCCAACTCCATCAATCGAGCCCGTTCAAGATTGGCGCCCCAAAGCTCGTTTAGGACCAACAGCGTAGTAGCGGCATCGGAGCTACCACCGCCGAGGCCACCACCAATCGGGATAGACTTATTGATGTGAATCTCCACACCTTTTTCTGTCTTGGTCTCTGCTTGCAATAAGATCGCCGCACGCACCGTCAGATCGTCGCCTTCACCGACCCCTGGCAACGGTGCCATTCGCATCACTTTGCCGTTATCCGTGATGTTAAACGCTAATTGATCTGCATAGTCGAGAAACTGAAAGACCGTTTGCAACAAATGATAGCCATCGGGTCGCCGCCCCGTTATATGCAAGAACAGATTCAGCTTTGCTGGTGCAGACCACGTATACATCGCTAGGGCTCCACCGTCCATTTCTCCACCACCAGGCGCACCTCAAGTATGGGAACCTCACGTTCATAGTCTCTTGATTCCATGACTAAGTTGTTGGCCATCTCGCGCTGGATAAAGAGCTTCCTGGGAAACTCAAACCTACCAAATCGCCGATAACGCATAAAACGTATATTCCAACCCAGCTGCTTGAGGGTCATGAGCCGACCGGACTCATCCAGAACATGTTGATTTGGCGTGCCTGGTACTGGTACACCTAGTATCCAATAATTCAGCCCATCCAAAGGCAGCCACCAACCGGTTGTCTCGAGTAGCAGTTGCTGGGCGTCGTCAGCGTGGTATGTACTCTGATCGCTGTCGCGCAGCTGGGCCCCGGAATCGTCGAACGTAAGCCGCACATGGCCTCGACCGAGCGGGCCCCACAGATCAATTTCATGTCGCTGCTTGTCTCGGGCCCAGCGTAATGAAGCTTGCCAACCCTCATTCAAGGTGCGGGCCGAGACACGTCCTTGAATATCCCAGGTGTTGAGGAGTAATAATTGAGACTGCCGCGATTGCCAAGTCTCGGATGGATCTTCTCGTCCGGTACGATCTACGACTGTAACGCAACCCGCTACCAGGGTGGCAGCGAGTGCGAGAACAACTTTGTTCACGGAGTGAATTTTCTGATTACGCCACGCAGTATCTCGCTATCCGGCGTATCCCCTAGCGCTTCGTTCCAGATAGTTCTCGCCTGCTTACGATCCCCGGTAACCCACAATACCTCTCCCAGATGAGCTGAGATCTCCGCGTCGTTCCGGATGGAAAGTGCTTGTTTCAGGTACTTGATTGCTTCCTCATTATTACCGAGTCGGTATTGGACCCAGCCCATACTATCGAGAATGAAAGGGTCATCAGGATTAAGGGCCAGCGCGCGCTGAATAAGTTCCAACGCCTCGTCGTAGCGCTCCGTGCGATCGGCCAGCGTATAACCGAGCGCGTTAAGCGCTTGTGCATTTTCTGGCTCTTGTTGCAAAACAAGACGCAGGTCACGCTCGGTAAGTTCAACAAGACCTAACTTCTCTTCGATCAACGCACGTGCATAAAGCAGGTCTTTGTCGGCAGGAATCGCTTCCAAAGCGCCGTCAAGCACAGTCTTCGCCTCTTTATATCTCTTTGCCTCTCGCAACACTTGTTCTTCAGCCAAATACAAGTGTACGCGTTGCTCATCCGATCGCGCCTCGATTTCGTGCAAACGTCGGCGAGCTCCTTCGAGATCACCTTGTCTCGCGATAACCACAGCTAGGCGCGTCTGCGCCTCAAAATAATGCTCCCCCAGTATGACCTCGTTATACCAGCGTGCAGCCTCAGTATAATCCCTCTTCTCCTCCGCGACCTGACCAAGGTAGATGCGCGTCTGTTGGTTTTCTGGACGCAACTTCAAGGCAGCCTCCAAATACTTCGCTGCGTCATCGAGCCTGTGCGTTTGCAGCGAAAGTAGACCAACCGCATAAAGCGCATCGGCATCTTCCGGAGAATCCCTCAGAACCTGTAGAAAGTGGCTGCGAGCTTTTTCCCACTGTTTAATGTCTACGAGGTAACGCGCATAATTGAGCCTAACCTTGACCGAGTCACGATGGTCGGCAAGATAGTCCTCGTAAAACGCTTGTGCCCTTACGTTATCTTTTTGCGATATCAGAATACCCGCTTTGAAGAGCGCCGCTTCATCCCAGTCGGGTTTCAGTCTTAGTGCCTCAGTTGCTGACTGAACTGCTACATCGAGATCGTCTGTTCTAACGGCCAGGTAAGCCAATGCGAAATGCGCGTGTGCATTCTCTTTATCTTTGTCGACCAGTGTGCGCATTACCTCGATAGCCGCCACGCGATCTTTCTGGCGGCCAAGAACAGCGGCGACACGCCGATAGGCACGTTCCTGTGATTTTTCATCAGCCGCGATGGCGACCATACTCTCGAAGTGCAGTGCAGCCTGCGACGGCCTTTGCAGTTCCATCAATACGGAAGCAACTGTTTCATGTGCCTCTTGACTCTTGGGCCGTAGCTCAACCCACAGTTGAGCGTACAAAAGCGCATCTTCGTAACGCTTTGCATAAACAGCGGCGCGCGTTGCGCGCTCGGCTAGACGCGGATCACGTGTCTTCTTGGCTGCACGCCCCAGGCTTTCGATCGCCGTATCGAGCTGCCCACGCTGTCCGGCGATTTCGCCTACCAAAATGTCGTACAGGATATCTTCCGTAAGCAGCACATCAGGCGCATCTGAACTATCAGCGACAGCCGCAGCTTTTCCCATCGAAGTTTCTTCAGTGGCGGTATTCTCTTCGCCCATGACTGGCTTGCTAACGACCGCGCAGGCGCCTAGCATTATTACCATCGGCCCCGCCACTAAAAGTGTAAATGCTCTTTTCATCAGCTTGCCTACATCGGCTTTGCCTACCGCATTGATCAAAGACATGGCTCCTACCAACACTGCAATATTCTCGCCAAAAAGGAACATGGTGCAGTTTCTTACATATCCCGCGCCCTTTCAACCATGTTCGCGGCGCTGCTGTTATGGCCTGCCCAGGTCTGATTAAATACCGCCAGCCCAGAGCCTAGCTACACAAAGGGACAGGCATGAGCTCGTTAGTCTTACTGATTATCTGCGTCGTGGTGTTCGTACTGGGTTACCGGTTTTATTCCCGGCTGCTGGCCTTGGGCGTGTTTCGGCTTGATGTGAATTATAGTACACCGGCCCAAAGCCTGGCTGATGATAAGGACATTGTCGTCAGTAACCGACAAGTGATTCTCGGTCACCACGTAGCGATCATAGCTGGTCCTACGACCATCGTCGGGTCAGCCGTCGCGGTCATCTGGGGGTGGATACCGGCCGTACTTTGGGTGCTTGTAGGAACAACCGTCGCTGCCGGCGTTTATGGGTTGGGTAGCTTCTGGCTAGCGGTGCGACACGGCGGTCTTGGGTTAACGGGCATGGTTTGCAGTCTTATGAGCACACGCGCCCGCGTACCCTTCGCAATACTTGGCGTCGTCGTGTTGCTGATCATGAACGCAGTGCTGGCCTGGTTGGTCGCCGAGCTACTTAGTACATACCCATCAGCGGTACTGGCGTTTTGGCTACAAATACTGCTCGCGTGTGGCTTCGGATGGTTTTTGCGTCGGCGCGGCCCACAGGCGCTGATTCCGGCCACGGTTGTTGTCCTAGTGGGTGCACTCTTAATAGTATGGATATTCGCAAAAATACCGTTCGCATTTAGCGGGGCGTTAAATATCGACTTTCGTGGTTATTCGGTCGTTTCCTTAGATGCAACGGCGGTATGGGTGGTTTTACTCTTTGTAGCCACCTACTACACAACCCGTTTACCCATCTGGAAGCTAACCCAAGCACGCGGATATTTGCTCGCACTGCAAACCAGTGTATTGCTTATCGTCTTATTCGCCGGCGTGGTGGTCCTGCAGCCGCCCGTGGTAGCTCCCAACTTTAACACCGCGATTGAGACTCCCACGGCAATCCCGTGGATCTTTGTTACCCTTACCTCCGGTGCGATCGCTGGCTTCTACCTATTGATGGCCGGTGGTATCACCGCCAAGCAATTGGCGAGGGAAACTGATGCACAGTACGTCGGGTTTGGTAGCGCGCTCGTCGATGGACTCCTGGCATTCAGCGTAATAGTCGTTTGCACTGCTGGTTTCAACAGCCATGATGAATGGATGGAATTCTATGCTTCGTGGGAGGGCGTACAAGACCTGCCGCAGCTCATCGGTATATATATAAGCGGGATCGCGAAATTCGCATCCGCGCTCGGGATCGATTTCGATCTTGCCCAGACTTTCGCTGCCGTCGTCGTGGCCGGACTGATTGCGGTCACGCTTGAGGCCGGAATCCGTGTGCAGCACCAACTGCTAGCCGAAGTAAATGATAATTACCACATCGTTTCGCTGCGGGACCAAAAGACACTGCTCATCATTACGGTGCTCGTGGCGGCGGTGCTGGCATTGCACGATGGACGCGGTCAAGGTGGCCTCGCCCTGTGGCCGCTTTTCGGTTTGTGGAACCAAGTGCTGGCGGTATTCGGGCTGTTTCTAATAGGGCTGGCGCTACGCCGTCGACAACAGGCGCTCGGTTACGTATTTGTGCCCATGATCTTCTTGCTTGTTGTCACGAGTTGGGCCCTGATATTACAGCTTATTCGCTGGTGGGCGAGTGCCGATTGGCTGCTGATCGCCGGCGGTATATTGTTGCTGGTGGTAGGGTTCTGGCTCGTATGGGAAGCACTACGAACCTTACGTAAATCCGTCCCTGCGCTTGACACCTCTCCGGTAGAGTCCAAAATCCCTCACTAGAGGGCCTACAGGCATTCACTTCTGATGCACCTCCTCGCTTTTGGAATCAACCATAAGACCGCGCCGGTAGAAATCCGCGAACAAACCGTATTTGCACCGGACGAGTTGGTCGACGCACTACAGGGCATTACCGGTAGCGGTGGGGCCCACGAAGCCACGATTTTGTCTACATGTAACCGCACTGAGGTCTACTGTGGTCTGGAAAAACCCGATATTGAGATGCCGATTCAATGGTTCTCAGACCACAACCGGCTGTTGCCCACAGGCATTGAGCCCTATCTTTATACACACCGCGAGGCGGCAGCGGTAAGGCACGCGTTTCGCGTTGCCGCTGGCCTGGATTCTATGGTTTTGGGGGAACCCCAAATCCTGGGGCAAATGAAAGAGGCGTTCGCTGCCGCCCACAAGGCTGGCACGACAGGTAAGATTCTTAACCGGTTGTTTCAGCAAACTTTCTCTGTCGCCAAGCAAGTGCGCACGGATACCGCCATTGGTGCCAGCGCCGTTTCCGTCGCCTACGCAGCGGTAAGTCTGGCCAAGCAGATCTTTAACCGACTACAGGATCAAACTGTGTTACTGATCGGTGCCGGTGATACGATCGAACTCTGCGCGCGCCACCTAAAACAGCAAGGCATACAACACATGATCGTTGCCAACCGGACACTAGAACGGGCACGGACGCTGGCAGATCCCTTAGACGCAGAGGCCATTTCCCTAGGCGAGATTCCTGCGCGCCTAAATGAAGCCGACATCGTTATTTCTTCAACCGCCAGCCAGCTACCGATACTTGGAAAAGGCGCCGTCGAAAGGGCTTTGAAGATTCGCCGCCGCCGGCCGATGTTCATGGTGGATATTGCGGTACCGCGCGATGTCGAGGCCGAAGTGGCAGACCTAAACGATGTCTATCTCTACACGATCGATGATATCGAAGGTGTGGTACAAGAAAATCTGCAATCGCGACTGCAGGCTGCCCGCGACGCGGAGAAAATTATCGACACCCAAGTAGCGGAATTCATGCAGTGGGTAAAATCACTGGCAGCAATACCAAGTATCCGCGCATTACGTGAGGGTGCCGACGCTGTACGTGAGGCTGAACTTGCGCGCGCGCGGCGACGTCTGGCGCGTGGTGAAGATCCGCAGACTGTAATAGAGCAGCTGGCGCGTTCGTTAACCAACAAATTCACGCATGCACCGACGACAGCGCTAAAACGGAGTCGCGCCGACGAAAACGTAATATTGCCCGAGGCCGTCCGCAAGCTTTTTGATCTCACCGACGACGACTGATTTGAATCCTGCCGTCCAAGCCAAGTTAGAGAAGCTCATTCAGCGCGATGGACAACTTAGCGCGCTGCTGGCTAATCCAGAGGTCATCAGCGATCAGGATCGTTTCCGCGGCCTGTCCCGTGAATACGCAGAAATAAATCCGGTCGTGCAACACTATCAAGACTATCGTCAGACATGTGAAGAGCTGAAGGAAGCTCGATCCATGCTTAAGGATTCGGACGACTCGATACGCGAAATGGCACAGGAAGAAGTTACGCGCGTGCAGGCACGGATTGAACAATTGCAGCAAGAGCTGCAACAGCTCTTGCTGCCAAGTGATCCCAACGACAACCGTAACATATTTTTAGAGATTCGCGCTGGTACCGGTGGCCAAGAAGCAGCTTTGTTCGCAGCAGACTTGGCTCGTATGTACAGCTACTATGCAGAAAAGCGCCGCTGGAAGGTTGAAATAATCAGCCAAAGCGCGAGCGACCTCAGCGGTTACAAGGAGGTAATTATACGTATCGTTGGTCGCGGGGCTTATTCGCGGCTCAAGTTTGAATCAGGTGGCCATCGCGTACAACGTGTCCCAGTGACGGAAGCCCAAGGGAGAATCCACACTTCGGCTTGTACCGTGGCGGTCATGCCTGAGGCCGAGGAAGTCGATAAAATCGACGTCAGCCCGGCAGACTTAAAGATCGACACCTATCGCGCCTCTGGCGCGGGTGGACAACATGTTAATCGGACCGATTCGGCCGTGCGTATAACCCACCTACCTTCTGGGATCGTGGTCGAGTGCCAGGACGAACGCTCGCAGCATAAGAACAAGGCGCGCGCCATGTCTGTGTTGCGCTCACGACTACTCGAGGCCGAACGACAAAAACAACGCGAACAAGAAGCAGCGACGCGCAAGAGTCTTATAGGCAGTGGCGATCGCTCGGAGCGTATTCGCACTTATAACTTTCCACAGGGCCGCGTGACCGATCACCGTATTAACCTGACCTTATATAAGCTCGAACAAATCCTCGAAGGCGAACTCGAGGAGCTTATCGAACCGTTGATCGCTACCCATCAAGCGGACCAGCTCACGGCCTTAGCGGAATGAATTCATCATGACGGCTATGCCGACACCATACTCGAATACAAATGCTGCGCCCAAAGCTACAGTCGGTATAGCATTGCGCTGGGCGGTCGCGGCACTGAGGAAAACCAGCACTAGCGCGCAGTTAGACGCAGAGACTCTGGCAATGCACATTACCGGCTTCAGTCGGGCTGAACTGGTGACCCGCGATCCGCACGAACTTTCGGCCGCGCAAGCGGCAGACTTGTTCCGGCTCGTCGAACGTCGTGCTTCGGGCGAACCCATTGCCTACCTTACACACACACGAGAGTTTTGGTCGTTAGAACTTATGGTTTCACCGTCGACGTTGATTCCGCGCCCGGAAACTGAGCTGTTGGTTAAACAGGCATTGGCTTTGATTCCGACCAATGTGACGTGGACCATCGCCGACCTTGGCACCGGTTGCGGGGCAATCGCACTGGCGCTGGCAAAAGAACGGCCACGATGTCATGTCGTTGCGATAGACAACGCACCCGCGGCACTCGATATCGCGAAAAAGAATACCTGGCGCCACAAACTGACGAATGTAGAGTTCTTACAGGGGAGTTGGTTTGAGCCACTCGACGCGCGCGTCAATATAGTAGTCAGCAATCCACCCTATATTAGGAATGATGATCCACACCTCGCGTGGGGCGACGTCCAATTTGAGCCCGACCATGCGCTTTTGGGTGGCGTCGATGGTCTCGATGCCATCAGACATATCGTCACGCACGCTAGAGACTACCTATATCCCGACGGAATGCTGTTATTGGAACATGGTTATGACCAAGGAATCGCAGTTCGTTCGCTCATGCAAAACCATGGATACATCAATATCGCCTGCTATCAAGATATCGCGCGCTGTGATCGTGTGAGCGTATGCCAAGTCCGATAACCTGGCCCTACCAAAGAAACTACTGAAACCACCTCGATGGACGACGATCAGTTACTCCGGTACAGCCGTCACATATTACTCCCACAGATCGGTATTGACGGTCAGCAGAAATTGCTGCGATCGCGGGTGCTGATCGTCGGTATGGGTGGGCTCGGTTCACCAGCCGCCATTTATCTCGCCGCTAGCGGTCTTGGCCATTTGGTGCTAGTCGATCATGATAAGGTCGATTTGACGAATCTCCAACGGCAGATTGCCCACAATACCGACGCGCTCGGCGATGACAAAGTCGACTCCGCCAAGCGAACCCTGCTCGCACTCAACCCCGAGACGCGTATCACCACCATCAACATGCGCTTGGATGGCGATAATCTGTCTGGGCAGATAGAACTCGCGCACGCCGTCGTAGATGCCAGCGACAACTTCGCCACACGGTTCGCCGTCAATCGGTTATGCGTGGAAAAGAAAACACCACTAATCTCGGGAGCAGTGGTGCAGCTGGAAGGTCAAGTAGCCGTGTTTCGACCAGATCGTAATGACAGCCCGTGTTATCGCTGCCTTTACAAAGAGACTGGCGAGCCGGAGATGCGTTGCGCAGAATTCGGAGTATTGGCGCCGGTTGCCGGCATTATTGGTAGCATTCAGGCCACGGAGACCATCAAGGTTCTGCTCGATCTCGGCGAGACGCTCACTGGTCGTTTGATGATCGTCGACGCCTACACGATGGAGATTAGAACAACAAAACTCAACCGCGATCCAGCATGTCCGGTATGTGGTTAACCTGTTCGGTGTCGCCGAAGGCGACGATGTACTAACGGGGCGCCGGCCCCGTACGGCGGGTGACTTTTGTTTCGGCAAAAGTCACCAAAACCATTTTCGCCTGCGCCTTCACCGGTAAACCCAACCGGTCCCCTTATTGCCTCGGTCGCCTCAGGGGGTCCTTCGAAGGGGCATCCTGCCCCTGCGGGTGGACGCGCGAGATCCCTCTCGCGCCCCTTCGGGCCGGTCTTCGTCTCGGTCGGCATTCGGCTCGGCGTAAGGCGAGAAAAGAACCCTACACCCAGGGAAAGCGCTGATTCTCGGCTGCACGTATCCGATGTGTAGGACGCACAAGTGCCGCGGGTGCATGGAAGCACAAGAGCGGCCTACAATCCTTACCCTGTAGGTCGCAGGTGCAATGGTGGAAATGCAGAAGGATTGTTGGGAACAATCCCTGCCATGCACGTCAGAACAATCCTTGCCCTGCAGTCGTCCTCCTTCCTTAGACACGTACCTCCTCCATCTGACCGCTATGGGCTGGTTAACTGTTGAGCATTCCTTGCGAAATATTCGTCCCTTTCTCTTCGTCATATTTCTTAAAACAAAGGAATGCGACATCAGGGCTACCATACATATAGGCTAGGATACCCATTTTTAACAACTTCGCTGCAGCAAGATTCGATAGCCTAGATATCTCCCTAATAAAAATGGCATCCGCCCACATGTGCTGGCTAGCGAAGTTAGGATCACTATCAATAACAATAGGTTTAATGGAACGCCCAGCCATTCCAAGGAATTTATGAAACATTAAGCCTTTTTCAGTAAGGTATTCGCACACATCCCCAAATAAAGGTTGATCGATATATAAAGGGATGAATTCAACTTCACTGACTATGAAAACCACCTTGTCTAAGGCTTTAGTCGCACCTCTAAATACATCTAGCTCAGCTCCTTGAACATCGATCTTTATTAGGTCAATTTCATCTACACTATTCTGACGAGCGAAACTATCTAAACTAGTTGTGGTAATAGTACCCGTCGATTTAAGCATCGCAACTTCTAGGTTGTTGTAATTTCGCATCAAGTCCTCATTCGGCCTGTAGAGTGAGCAACACATGGGATGGGTCGTTTCATAGAAGGGACGTTCTTCCTCTTTGTCGCCGAGAGCAACCGGAAAATACGTAACGTTAGACCTCGATTTATCGTTCAGTTCGCTGCAAAGTTTCTCATCTACCTCGAATGCAATAATTCGAGATGCCGGAAAATAGTCAAGTAACACATAAAAAGGCTCTTCTTGCCCTCCGATAGGCAATGCTCCAACTTCAGCAATTGTGAAAGAAAGAGATGGAGACACCCTTGCTATTGCTTTGAACAGCGCTTCTATTTTCGTTTTATGTGATTGGACGCTCATACATCAAATCCTATCTCAATGCGCTTCTTGAACTTTCTCCGCTATCGCCTGAATGACCACGATACGGTTTTCTTGCAGATTTCGGATAACATTTTCGAATTTAGTTCGGGCGGTTTCGCGCATCAGCAAATGAAGTCCCAGGGGTGGTGGGCCGGATTCCTTCGTTTTCTCGACGACCACCCTAAACCACTCAAGTGAATGCTGGCTCTTATCCTCCCAGTCCAGCGTTTTCAAACCAGCTTTGTCAAGAATTGCGCGTAAAGAGGTCGGCTTTTCCAAGAAACTAATTGCGCTTTCCTCAGCCCACGGTACCGGGAAATGTGGCTCACCGCCGTCACCGGCGAAGATGTCGTGAAAAACTAGACGTCCGCCTGGCTTTAGGACGCGCGCGATTTCTCCATAGAATCCCGACTTATCTGAAATGTTCATCTGTGCATGCTCGGTCCAGACGGCGTCGAATGAGCCTGCATCAAATGGCAGCGCCAGCGCACTGGCTTGCCGGAATTCGACAACGTTACTGAGTCCGACTCGTTCCGCCAAGGCCGTTGCGACCTCGATGTATTCTGCCGTTAAATCGATACCTGTCGCCTGGCAGTTGTGCTCCGTTGCGAGATACCTTAAAGAACCACCTAGCCCACAACCTACA
Organism: Acidiferrobacterales bacterium; assembly: GCA_964194625.1. Taxonomy (GTDB): domain Bacteria; phylum Pseudomonadota; class Gammaproteobacteria; order Acidiferrobacterales; family SPGG2; genus SPGG2. The sequence continues at coordinate 5,422 of CAXMNC010000259.1, read as the reverse complement.
TCCAGCACGCGACTGCCCGGCACTAGCTTCGCACGACCGGCCAATTCTACGGTTGCTTCGCGGCCACGGATGTGAAATTCATCTACCGGCGCCAAGTCTTCCGGGGTAAGCTGCTCTATGTTCTTACCCATTGCCTGGAGGGCTTTTAGAATAGATTCCAAAATTCCGTCTACACCGTAGTGATTTTCAACAGATCGTTTTACATCTGCCATTCTTCTCATCCTCCACCGTTGCGTCAGACGGTATTCTAATATATCAGCGGTTCATGCTGCGAGCGGGCGCACAAGGTGAACTCGAACGACGCAGCTGAGTACTATGAAGATATCGAGCGGGCATTGGCCAGGCTATGCATAAACGCCTGTAACGAATACGGCTGGGAAATCCTCTTTCCACAAATGGTATTGCACCAGGCTTAAGCTAGTCGTCGTACTCAAATCACCGCCCTCAGCGGAGGTCTACTTTGTAGAGTCGTGGTTGGGTCTGGGGATTGCTCAGATCAGCTACCTGCACGACACAAAACTCGGCATGGCAGCTGAAGTCAGAAGTAACCTGCCCGAAGTTAGTAAGCCGCGTAACCTGCTGATCATCTAACTCGTGAAGTTCCATCTTCAACACCCGAACACCATCGCTCGGATTCCATAGCCCATTGGATGAATTCAACACGACACGCCCATCCGGCAGCACATGTGCGTGCTCCACCCAATCGCCATTCCTTGGTGTGTAAATCCGCGAAGTTCCTTTGCCAGGGGTAAACCGGTAAGCACCCTGTGGATACTTACCGGGCCCAAAAGAAAACACGAAGCTACCGTCATCGAAGAATTGATGGGTTTCGTAAAAGGCGTGCTTTACTCGAGGCAGAATCTTTACAAGGTTGCTGGCTTGCCTTGTCGTAATGTCGAAATCCGCCGCTACTGGTGTCCACCATTCCCATGGATTTACCACACCGTGGCGCTCCCGGCTTGCAAACAACAGCTTTGTGCCGTCCCGGGTGAACTGGGGGTGTAAGCAAGCATTACCAAAACCTTGTCCGAATTCTCCTGAACAATCAATAACAATTCTCGCTTTACGGGACTCAAAATCGTGAGTCCCGTAAAGCAAATCGAGGAGATAGAAATCGTTATTAAAACCCCAAGAAGGATGATAGTAGGGACTCCGTGGCTTCAGCGGCGCCGTATGCGTTAATCCTTGGAATAACAGCGCCTTTCCCGAAGGATGGGCTAGCGGTTGTCCTATGATCAACGGAAGATCAAGATGACACGTTAGACATTGCTCCCCAGTCCCGTCGACCCGGATCTTGAATATCTCCATATGATAGGGCTTTGTACTTACGACCCTATCAAAATAGACCCACTCTCCATTGGGTGAGAGATCGTTGCGCCCTCCATCTACCAGAAACTTAGCTCCATCGGCTCCTGCCGACCCAACCACGATGATTAAGACACACGCAAGCAATATGCGAGACGTTAGGCAACCAACAATCATTTATCCGACCTACTGGCTATGTGTCCTCTTCGTGAAACTCGATAACATTTCTGTCCGGATCACGGACAAATAGGGACGTACCACCGGGAAACTTTATCGGTCCCTCGGTAATCGAAATCCCTTTTTGGTTCAGGGTATCCTCAACTGCCTTTATGTCTCGCACCGCCAATGCTACATGCGTATACCCGGGGTGCTTATCTTCGACATCCATCAGTATATTCGGGGTCTCACCACTGGAGGCGTTGAGGATCAAGTTAATGATGGCGCCCGAGGGATGCGTCAGTATAGCGACAGGCTCAGGACCAACCGGGCCGACGATGAACTCGAACCCTAGGTCCTCATAGAATCGGCGGGCTCGATCTAGATCAAAGACGCGGATTCCAATGTGGGCGACGCCGGTAATTAGGTTTTCCATTTCAACCATAGTCCCGATCGTAAACATCCTTAAAGATCAGCATTTCAGTCAATCTACTAACAACTGTAGTTTTGCCTAGTCTTTTCATCTGTAGTCGTTTTCATTTTCTTTTCGCCCCTACGGTCAAGCCGAGGCCGCTCCTGCGCATCCCTGTGCCCGCGGCACTTGTGCATCCTGCACAGTACATTGTCGCCAAAGGCGACACATACTAAAGCTCTTTTATGTAGCGGATAATTTCGCCTGAATAGCCCAGCTCTTCATAGACGTGACGTGCACGGGTATTGTTCGCGAATACGTGCAACGTCATGGTCAATGCGCCCCGCTCTTGGGCTGCATTTTCTGCTGCCACAATTAGCGCTCGGCCAATACCCTTCCCTTCCGCTTCGCGAACCACTGCTAACACTTCCAAGTGTGCGCTTGGCTCGTGGCTCAACATTTCCTCACGTAAGCGAACGAGACTCAAACCCAGCACAGCATTGTTCGCATCTACCGCAACGTGCGCCAAACAATCCGGCGCTTCACCATCTAGCCAGGCTTGTAGGCTCTGCTCGTCTCCGCGCCATAAGTCCTTAGCTGACCGCCGGGCCGGTATGTCGAACGATGCGAGACGAGGAAGCAGAGATCGCATGGCCTCACCGTCGCTAAGTAAGGCTACTCGAATGCTGTACTCCACCTACGCGTTCTAGCTCTTAGCAGGCTTTTGATTGGCCGTTTTCTCAATGACAGCCAATACAGCCGCTAACGTATTCTCTTCGTTTGCATTGAGTGGTAATGCACCGGCATCAAGCAAGAGTTTGCCAAATTCTCGACGAAGTTTTTCTACTGTCCAGTGGAAAGGATCAGGCGCCTCTATCGGCACCGGTGGCACGGAGAAACCGACATGGTAATGCGGCTTTTTTTCGAAACAATCAAACCGCAAGACCTCTTCTTGCTGCGATGACGCAGTCGGGCCAAGAACACGAACAGTCAGGCCTTTATCGTTCCCAACGTCCCGATACTCCGTCAAAAATACAAAACGTCCTAGTTGCTCTTTCATTACTGCCACGCCAGTCTACGGGGCTACCATTCCACCCGAAATATCGAGTATCGCTCCCGTCGTGTAGGACGCTTCGTCTGAAAGGAGCCAGAGAATACCGTTGGCAATTTCCGCTTCTTCAGCTGCCCGCGCGAGTGGCGTCTTCCCGATTATCCTCTCTGCGTACCCGGGATCCCGCTCCATATAGACGCGATTCATCGCCGTCCAGACGGTTCCGGGCCGAACGCAATTCACCCGGATACCTGCGTCGGCCTGCTCAACCGCATGGCCGTATGTCATTGTGTCTATTGCCGCCTTCGAGGCTGCGTAGTCGACATAGTGCCCACCTCCGCCATGCTTGGCAGCGGCTGAGGAGATATTCACAATTGCGCCACCTTGTCCACCGAAATGAGTCGACATCTGCTTTACCGCGGCTTGAGTACACAGAAACGGCCCGGGAATGTTTACTTCGAATAGTCGTCGCGTCGCATCCGCATCCAGGTTTTCGACGCGACCTTGGCTTCCTTCACCAGCCGCATTGTTCACCAAACCCGTAACTGGACCTAACTTCGCCCTGACCTTTTCAAACATCGCCTCGACCTCCCGAGGCGATGTCACATCAGCGGTTGCGACAATGGCTTGACCGCCTTCACCTCTAATGTCGGATGCGACGGTCTCAGCCTCATCAACTGATCTAGAGGAATTAACGCACACAGTCCAGCCCTTGCGGGCGCCGAGACGGGCTACCGCAGCGCCGATACCTCGACTGGATCCAGTCACCAATAAAACGCCCATGGTTGTTCCTCGTCAATCGGTTTGCTGATCATACACGCGCGAGGCGTTCGATTATCGAACAGCCATCGCTCGGCTTCCGCGCCTAACTAGATATTGACGTACGAACATCCATGTTATAACACGGATAGATTGAGCTCTATCGCGGATCTGCGCGCAGCACGTTGGTTTTGTCGCCCCTCGGTCAAGCCGAGGACAAGGGCAGCCGAAGGCCGCTCGTATGCGTCCTGCACTCGCGGCACTCGTACATCCCTGTACATCGCGCGGCCCCGTCAGGGGGCCGGGTAGGGACCCCGGCGTCCGTCGTCGGCACAAGGATGTGCCGTCGACGGACCCACTAAGGCAACCGCTAGTCCGAGGTTACCCACCACGGAGTTAAGGGGTGGGCCGAAGACCGCGGGGCAACATGGTTTTGGTGTTGCCGAAACAAAAGTCACCCGCGTACGGGGCCGCGTCCCGTTAATACAGCCCTACGACTTGATCTGTGTACCGACACCCTGATCGGTGAAGATCTCGAGCAAGACGGCATGATCGACGCGGCCGTCGACAATAGTTGCGGTAGACACGCCACTATTAATCGCATCGAGTGCACAGCGAACTTTAGGTAGCATGCCGCCTTCGATGGTACCGTCAGCAATCAGACTATCGATCTCCTTGGCGGATAGGCCCGTCAATAACTTGCCGTTCTTATCTAAAATCCCGGGCGTATTGGTAAGCAGAATCAGTTTCTCAGCCCGCAGCGTAATCGCGAGCTTGCCGGCGACCGAATCGGCATTGATGTTATAAGTCTGGCCGTCAGCATCGACGCCGATAGGCGCGATGACGGGTATGAAGTCTCGCGTGTCGAGCAACGCCACCAATTCAGGATCGATGCCCAGCACTTCACCGACGTGGCCGATATCAATGATCTCAGTCGGTAACTTCTCATCCTTAGCGGGGCCGTTCATGATCAGTTTGCGCGCGCGGATCAAACCTCCATCTTTGCCCGATAGCCCCACTGCCTTGCCGCCTTGTTGGCTGATAAGGCTTACGATCTCTTTGTTGACGAGACCGCCGAGTACCATTTCCACCACATCCATGGTCTCACGATCGGTAACCCGCAGACCGTCGACAAAACGACTCTCCTTGCCCATGCGCTTGAGATACTCGCCGATCTGCGGGCCGCCACCATGCACCACCACCGGATTCATCCCGACCAGCTTCATCAACACGACATCACGCGCGAAGTCCTGCTTCAGTGAGTCGTCGACCATGGCATTACCGCCATACTTGATGACGATGGTCTTGTCCGAGAATCGTTGGATGTACGGCAGCGCCTCTATCAAGATTCGGGCGCGGTCGGTTGCGGTCATAATCCCTTACCCCCACCCTGACCCTCTCCCATCAAAGGGGGAGGGATGCTAGGTCGGTAGTGTGATTTACACTTTGGGGGAAAGTACCGCATTTCCGACACAAAGTCAGGATACACTCTTCACCTGCTGGTCGGTGATACGGCGAAAGATAGTACGAAGGCATCCCCATCCACCCTCCCCGCTTGTCGGGGAGGGATGGGGTGGGGGGGTTAACCCACGTCGACCGCGATACGCTTGGGCTTTACAGCCTCGGACTTCGGCAGCGCCAACTCGAGTATGCCATCCTTGTAATTCGCCTTGACCTTACCCTCGTCAACCTGAGTACCGAGTCGCAGGCTACGCGAATACTTCCCGTAACGGCGCTCC
>CAXMNC010000258.1:0-2947 GCA_964194625.1 Acidiferrobacterales bacterium | reverse complement strand
ACCACACCACAGTTCAAAGGTAAGTAGCGTGGGGCCGCTGCACGGTATCCGCGTGATCGAACTCGCGCACATCATGGCGGGCCCGGCCTGCGGCATGATGCTGGCGGACATGGGCGCCGATGTCATTAAGGTCGAGAAGGTGCCCGGTGGCGACGATACGCGGCGCTCGGTGCCACCCGATATCGACGGCGAGTCGGCCGCGTTTATGATGATGAATCGCAATAAGCGCGGTATTGCGGTGGACTTGAAATCGAATGCCGGCCAGGCCGTCGTCCAACGTCTCATCGACTCCACCGATGTCGTGATCGAAAACTACCGCACGGGCACGATGCAACGATTGGGCCTTGGCTACGAGTCGCTGGCAGAACGCAATCCGGGTTTGATCTTCTGTGAGATATCGGGATTCGGGCGTACTGGGCCCTATGCACAGCGCGCTGGATTCGATCTTATTGCCCAAGCCATGTCCGGCCTCATGAGCATCACCGGCGAAGGCCCGGGCCGGGCGCCGGTAAAGTGCGGCGCTCCCATTACCGACATCACCGCCGGCATACTTGGCGCGATGGGGGTGTTAGCCGCCTATGTGCACCGCTTGCAATCCGGTCGTGGTCAACGCGTCGATACCTCTTTATTCGAAGCCGGTATCGTACATACGTTTTGGCAGTCGGCCATTGCGCTCGCGACCGGAACGCCACCCACCGCGATGGGCAGTGCACACCCGCTCAATGCGCCGTATCAGGCGTTTGCGACTGCCGATGGCTGGGTCACTATAGGCGCGGCCAATCAGGCGAATTGGTTGAAGCTGCTGGACGCGCTCGAAGCCGGCGCGTTGCAACAGGATTCTCGTTTCGCCAACAACAACGCGCGCATGCAACACCTCGACGAACTCGAGCAAGTATTGACGACCATCACGCGGCAGCGCAACAGCGCTGAATGGCTGCGGAGGTTTGAGGTAGCCGGTGTCCCCGCCGCACCGATTCTCGACATCGCCGCGATGCACGCCAACCCGCAAACTCAGGCGCGGGACATGATCACTACGGTTACCCACCAACGTCTCGGTGCCGTGCAAACCATCGGCCACCCGGTAAAGTATTCGGCGACACCGTCACAGGTCTCACAGGGTGCGCCGCAGTACGGCGAACACACCCGTGAAGTTTTGGCACAACATGATTTTTCCACGCAGGAAATCGAACAACTTATAGCGGAGCGCGCGGTCGTTGCCGGACGCTAGGTAACGCCAATTCTGCTACGTGGATTTGAGTACCACGTGTACTCGGAACATGTTAGGACATTTCACCCGGGGCGGCCGATCATAAACCACAGGCATGCGGCCGCCACACATCTCCGTATTGAAACTGCTTGCCTCGTTGCGGCGTAGTACATCGTGCACTATTCGAGCTAACGAAACGCCCCCATTATTACAAAGCGGTTTGCTGAACGCCACCCGCTGAGTATTCCCTTACCTAGCCCAATTACTGAGTATGTTACTACACCTCAGACTCCACTATTTGGGGGGTGTTTGTGACAGATAGGGGTATCGCGACTGTCTGCCTCTCTTAACAGCGAACGTTGAGCCGACGTTTTTTCTTGTGGGGTCCGAGAGGCAGCTTTCGCCCCCTCCGACCCGACAGTTGGCCGTATCCGGTGAACGACCCAGAAATCGGGTCAAGTGCTTCACCGCACGGATATAGGCAATCTGGGTCTTCGCTGACAGCTTACGCATCGTCAGGTCATCGATCATACGTTGACGCAACGGACTGATGGGTTTGTTAGACTGGCTCATGGGTCTGTCTCCTTTGGTGAAGTTGTGTGTGTAGGAACTACAACCTCAACATAGGCAGACCCATCTTGTAACTATCTAATAAAAAGCGCTGGCGTGATCGATTGCCGACTCACCGGCTACTAGTTACCGCGAGAGCGGTATAGTCCTGTGATCCGAGAGCAGCAACTGGTCGACCGCCCGTTGCTGCTCATAGGTGGCCTGGGCTGAGCGATAGGCGGCGATCATCTCATTTACCGGGAAAGTGCTGGCGCGCTGTACTGAAACGCGCACCCGAGCGGATTTCTTCTCGTTTATCGACGCAGTGGCGTCGGCCTATCGCCAGCCCCGGGTTCATATTGTGCTCGACAATCTGAACACCCATACCAACATCACACGGGGCAACTTCATCGACGATTGGAACCGCCGCCACGGTGACCGCTTCATCTTCCACTATACGCCCACGCACGGCTCCTGGCTGAACCAGGTGGAGTTGTGGTTCGCCATTGTCAGCCGCCGCGTCCTACGCTATGCCCACTTCCACAGCCCGGCCGAACTCGTCAACGCCATCGAGACCTTCGTGCGTCGATGGAACCGCCTTGAGGCTCATCCCTTCCGCTGGACCTATCAAGGGCTGCCTTTGGTAAGATAAACCCATGAACTCAGCCATGCAGCGCGCCCAGGGGTGACTTGCCAAGCTTATCGAACACGATATCATTACCGCCGGGATGCCCATCCGAATTCATGGGGATCATCTGATCCTCAGACGGCCCGATCCCCAAGCACCGAGTCAAACGCCCCAGGACGACGATCGCGTACGCCTCACCCGATCGAGTCAACGAACCTATGGGGTGAGTGTCAAACGCCATACCGGGCGTTGGGAGAAAACCCCTTTTGTCGGCAACCTTGAAGACATGGTTAATACGATTCGCAGTGTCATGCAGCATCTTGCTGTGCCTTATTGAATGCATATTACCTGTACCGGTACTTTAGGGGTGTTGCACTAGAGCCTAACAATAGAAATGCACCAGATATGACTATCGCAAAACTGACAACAAGCAGTAGCGAATCAGCACAGAAAACCAACGGAAATCCCCGGCTTGTCGGCAGCGCCCGGCGGCCGCGGTGCCCCGGGCTTAATTTACGAGGACTTCGACAGGATACAGCACGATCTCAGGGAAGATCATGAGG
>CAXMNC010000257.1:0-21884 GCA_964194625.1 Acidiferrobacterales bacterium | reverse complement strand
CTCGATATCAGCATCATCGAACACGATATTGGGTGACTTGCCCCCGAGTTCCAGGCTTACCCGTTTGAGACCACGCGCGGCGGTTTCGTAGATCCTTTCACCGGTCGCTTTCGACCCGGTAAACGCCACTTTGGCGACGAGCGGGTGTTCCACGAGAGGTGCACCGACGTCTGGCCCGAAGCCGGTAACGACATTGACCACACCCGGGGGAAAGCCGGCTTGCTCGAACACTTTCATGAACTCGAGTATCGACGCCGACGTATATTCGGACGGTTTGATCACTATCGTGTTGCCGGCGGCGAGGGCGGGTGCAAGCTTCCAGGCCGTCAGCAACAGCGGCGAGTTCCACGGAACGATGGCCGCCACCACACCAAGCGGTTCATGGCGCGTGTAATTAAAGTTACCGGGTTTGTCCACCGGAATGACGGCACCCTCTATCTTATCGGCGAGTCCACCGTAGTAGTAATACCACTGCGGCAAATAGTTGAGTTGTGCGCTCATTTCGGCGAGTAACTTGCCGTTGTCGCGCACCTCGGTGTTTGCAAGATCCTGCGCGTGTGTTACTAGCAGGTCACCGAGCTTGCGTAGCAATGCCCCGCGCTGCGATGCTGATAGTTTGGGCCATTCACCACTCGAAAAAGCCTTGTGGGCAGCCTGTACTGCGCGATTGGCATCATCGCGGTTACCCCGCGGGATTAGCGCCCACGGCCGCCCGGTAAATGGATTGTCGCTTTCAAACCAATCGCCGGAGCAGGATTCAACCCACGCCCCGTCGATGTGCATTTCATATTTCTCGAGTGCCTGTGTTTGGGCATGCATGGCAGGTTCTCCTAGTTGGAGCGATAGATTTTTGCTAGGGCCGTTATTTTTGCAAGTTCTGGTCCTGGTTTCCAGGACCATATCGATAGCCTTGTTTGGTGGGTGGTGCGCTCTTTGTATCTAACAAGTGTCGGCTTAATGCTATCAATGGCTTGAGTGCAGCGCGGACAATAGCCCTAAGCGTATCATTCTCGCGGATACGCTCAGCGATAGGCGGGCTATATCGGTAGTAAAGCTCGACAAATTTCTTGCCGACTGCGTTAGCCATCAAATATTGATCCCGGAAGGCGCGTAACACTGCAACCTCTTTCGCCATCGGGCTGCCGAAGGCAGCGGTGGCGATAAAACAATTGTCTTCGCTGCAATTAATGCGGGTCTCATCCTCGGCGCTATTGTTGGCAAGATTTGGATCGAGCTCATTTAAGATTACGCTGGCGATGTTGATGACTTGCTGCACCACATCGGCACTAACGCGTAGGGTGATGGTAACGCTGCTGCCGCCGGTCAGCGTCGCCAAGTCGCAGGTGAGCGTGCCGACTGACAGGGTGCAACTACCCGCACTTGGGTTCACGGACACAAATGTGACACCACTGGGAAGGGTATCGGTAACCGTCACACCCGTCGCATCGTCTGCACTGTTATTCACCACCGTGATGACATAGGTCAATATATCGTCCCGATCCGCACAGTCATCAAAGTCAGTCTTGGTCAGCGCCAGGTCTACGCCGGGCGTAAACTCGAAGGCACCGATGTCGCAAATACCGGCGGCCGGAAACGGACGGGCGACGCCACGTTGGTCGGTGGCCGGGCACGCGGCATTGCTGCCGGCATCAATCGCTGGGCTTCCTACGGATAGCGCGCGGGTCTGTGTGGGCCCGCCGTTGCTGGCTAAAGCGCCCAGCAGCGGATCTTGATTCGTGATATCACCCGCACCAGCGAAGCCACAAGTATTGGCACTGTCCAGATTGTTGCCGCCGGATGTGATCGCGGCGCCGCTACAATTGTTGCCGACATTGTTGGCGACAATGGTATTGGTCAGCGTGGCCGTGCCACTGTTGAAGATGCCGTCACCGCTGCCATTGGTGCCGGTGTTATGACTGATAGTGGTATTGATTGCAGTTGTCATTGCGCCGGTATCGTTGAATATGCCGCCACCTGCATCGTTGGCGACATTACTAGTGATGGTGCTATTTGTAAGCGTGGCGATGCCAGTATTGAAGATACCACCGCCGTTGCTGCCAACGCCGAGGGTGTCATTGCTAGTCACGGTGCTTGCGGTTAGGGTTAAGGACGCACCGTTTCCATTGAAGATACCGCCGCCATTACCACTGGCGTCATTACTAATCAAAGTGCTATTGGTAACTGTGAGCGTGCCGGAGTTGAGAATGCCGCCGCCATCTATCCCGCTTACATTGCTACGGAGCGTTACAGCAGTGAGCGACAGCGTTCCGCGATTTTGAATGCCGCCCCCGGCCTGTGTCGAAACGTTACCGTTTTGAATAGTCAGATTAGAGATGGTGGCAGTGATGCCGGAGCTAGAAGGATCGATGTCAAAGACACGATCGATGTTGCCGCCGTTAACAACAGTACTTGCGGTTCCGGCTCCAGTGATCGTTATGTCTTGCCTGATGTCCAAGTCGCCGGATTGCGCGAGGTCATCACCCACCGCACCGGTCAAGGTATAGGTAGCTATGGCCAGCAAAACGGTATCGCTACTAGCCAAGGCGTTGGCCTGCTGGATGGCGGCCCGCAAGCTGCAATTGCCCGACGCATCGGCGCAGATGCCGTCAGCGGTGTCGTCGTCAGCTGTATCCGCGGTGCTATTTACCGTGAATGTGGCGGACCAGGCTGGGAGCGCCATGCCGAGTTGCATGATGGCTACAACAAGAACCCTGTAAAGTCGTATTCGCCTGATCGCTTCACCGATACCAAAGCAATACATGGTTTGGCCTTTCGGCTGCGACTTTATTGATTGTCGGTATTCGCGGTGCCGATTATGTTGTGGTCCGATCACAATGATACTACCTATTTGGTAGCTTTAAGATTACCAAATCGTAACCTTAACAGGCTCCGGTAGCTTTGTTCCCCAGCAAGGATTGGCGAAAGCGATTTTTCAGATAAGGCCCGTCGCGCGGCGGAAGAACGGTTGCCACCGGGGTGGTGGTAACCTTAACGGCGGTGAAGATCGGGCCGGTTTGTTGGTAGATCACGGATACCGAGGCTTCGAGCTCATCGTCGTTGTACACGGTGGTGCTATGGGCAAAGCCAGCGGCGGTTGCAATCCCGGCGAGATCAACCCCATGCTTGGTATGGGTGTCTTGCATGCCGGTCTCGCCATAGGATTCATTGTCGATAACGACGAGCGACAGGCTAGGAGGCCGTTGTACGGCGATGGTGGCGATGCCGCCGAGGCCCATCAGTTGTTCACCATCACCGGTAATCACAAGCACACGCCGTTGCGGCTGTGCCAAGGCTAGGCCTAGGCCGACCATGGCCGCGCTACCCATCGCACCCCAAAGATAGAAGTTATTGGCATGATCACCGGCAGCAGCGGCATCCCAGGTAGTGCTGCCAAGTCCGGTCACGAGTAACGCATCACCACGGTCACGTAGTATGCGTGCGACCACGGCTCGACGATCAAGCGTAATGTCCCTACGGCTGGTCATCGCCCCAGTTCTTGAATCCGATGATCCTTTGCGAGATGAGAACCGCTACCGCACGGTAGGCGTCAAAAGCCAAATGCGCGGCGGCATCCACTGTTTCGGCTAGTGTGTCGGCCGTATCGACTGGTTGCACAATAATCCCCATGTTCTCCAGCACCGGCTTCGTGCCTTGCCCCATCGGCACCTGCCAGGGATTGAATTCACCCCACTGACCGCGCATGGTGACTAGGGTCAGAAAGGGAAAGCGACATTCTTGGATCATCGACAGCATGTTGATGCAATTGCCCACACCACTCGATTGCATGAGCAAGACACCGCGCTCGCCACCCAGCCAAGCGCCAGCGATGATGCCGATGCCTTCTTCTTCCGTTGTTAGCGCGATGGTCTTTAGGGTGGGATCGTTTTGGCTTCGTTCGATCAAACGTATGTGTCCGGCGTCCGGTACATACGCTACTTGTCGCACATCGGCCTGCTTTAAAACGTCGAAGATCTCGTCGGCCCATGGTTGCGTATCTGTCATGGCTTATCGACGCTCTGATACTTAGGCGTGGCCTTGGGCAGGCAGTGCGCCGTTGGGTGTAACTAGAATCTTGCCACTACGGCCGCTACGTTCGGCATGAGCGAGCGCCGTCTTGATGTCTTCGATGGCGTAAGTCTTCTCAATATCGACATGTAACGATCCGTCGCCAAGGCGCGCCGCGAGTTGCCCGTAGAGTGCAGCGATGTCATCGAATGACATTTTGGGTAGTGCCTTCACGAGCCAGAACCCGGTCAGTGTGATACCGCGGAAGATTGTTTGGTCGCTTCGCAACATGCAGGGTTTGTCGGATAGTAGGCCGTAATTCACGATGGTGGCGCCATCGGCCAGACAATCGGCAAGCCGCATACAAATATCACCGGCAACCGCATCGATGGCGAGCCTAATCTCTGCGTTGTCAGTCGTTGATTTCACACGCTCGGGTAGGTCATCGCCATCGACCAATACAACATCGGCACCAATCGCCTTTAGTGGTTCGATTAAGGCGTCGCGCCGTACCACGTTGACGGTGCAGATACCACTGGCCTTGGCAAGTTGAATGATGTTATGACCGACACCGGAATTCGCCGCATCCTGGATCAACCAGTCACCAGACTTGAGGGTTTCGTGCTGGTGCAGCATCAACCACGCTGTCGCCGGGTTGATCTTTAGCATGGCAAGTTGCAGCACATCTACGCCATGCGGCACCTTAAGTACCTGGTGGTGTTTCACTTTGCGCTGTTGTACCCAGTTGTCCCGGCCCATCAGGATCACACGATCACCCGGGACGACATTGCTCACGTTGGTACCAACCCCAGTTATGCAACCGACTCCTTCGGAGCCCGGGATGGCCGGGAGCGCTGGTCTGGTGGCATAGTCACCGGCGATGGTAAGCAGGTCCACTGGGTTGATTGGAAACGCCTCAATCTCGACCACCACTTCATCATCCAGCGGCGCACCGACGTCGTCGACTTCGACACAGTCAGTAACTTCGTGTGGTATTCCGAAAGATGCGAACTGCGCAATCCTCATTGGGCTGGGAGTCGTCAGTTGTTATGGAAGTGAAACTCATCGCGTTGGGCAAACAACCCGAATATTCCACCAGTGTGAACGAAAATAATATTGTTCGCACTACTTAGCCGACCGTTTTCGATTTCTTTGAGCATGCCGTGGAACGCCTTACCGGTGTAGACTGGATCTAGAATGATGCCTTCGGTTTTTGCCACCTGAGTGATGGTTTCGAACACTACTGGCTCGGCTTTGCCGTAGCAAGGACCGCGATAGCCATCGATCACATTGATGGCTGGCGTTTCGACGTCTAGGTCCTGTCCATAGCGTTCCTTCCACACGCGCAAATCGTTACGGATCTTGGCTTCGAAATATTGGGCATCATCATCCGCGACATTGATCCCCCAAACCGTTGCACCAATGTCGTGATAAATATTTCCGACGGTAAGGCCGGCAAGCGTGCCGCCCGAACCGTTGGCACACACAATAAAGTCGGGCGAAAATCCTAGGTTGCTGCTTTCGGTCTTTAGTTCCTTGCTGGCCAGCACATAACCCCACAGACCGATTTCGTCACTAGCGCCAGCGGGTACGACAAATGCCTTGCGACCCAGTTTTGCATAGCGTTCTACCAATTCTGAAAAGATTTCGCTGTGGCGTGCGTAATACTCCTCGCGCGAGTAAAACGAGAATTCGGCGCCGACGATGTGATCAAGGAACAAATTGCCGTCGGGCAGCCCCGCCGGCATACCGCGCAAAAACAAATGTACCTTAAGACCTAAACATGCGCCGATGATCGCGGTGGCGCGACAGTGGTTGGACTGCAATCCGCCGCAAGTTATGAGAGTGTCGCAGTCCTCTGCCAACGCTTGCGCAAAGGTGAATTCAAGTTTGCGTACCTTGTTGCCGCTGAGGCCTGAACCGGTCAGGTCATCACGCTTTATCCATATTCGCGGCCCACCGATTTCTCTCGATAGCCTGTCGAGTGGTACCAGTGGTGTGGGGAGTCGCGCGAGGGAGAGGCGCGGAGGCTGTGTGGTCCGCATTCAGTTTCGTTTAGACGAGGAAAGAACATTAACCCTAAGAAAACGCACGTGCTAACTCTTCTAGCTTATCTTCCTCTTCGCTCGAAATCTTGCCGATACCGAGAAACCCGCCGGCTGACTCTGCCACCGTGCGCGCGCGACCGAGCAGCTCTTGTTTGAGTTTATCCTTGGCTGCCGCATCCATCGTACTCGCAAGCGCCGAGACATAGTCTTTCCAGGCTGAAAGCACTTTATAGCTCGGTCGTGTGGCTAGCCATCCGTTCAGCAGGGCTGCGCTTTCACCGCTTAGGCCTGCGTCCTTGGCGGCGGACAGAATGGCGCTGCGTTCGCTATCGTCCATAGTGCCGTCCGCCCAGGCGACCTCTACTAGTGGGACAAGGGATAGCGCTGCCAATGTATCGCTGCGGATGTCGAGCGCGATAAGCTGTTCGAGCACCGCGTCATCAGTTATGCCAGACGCGGCCGAAAGAGCCTCCTTCTTGTCCTTCGCCTCCTCTTTTTCTTGTAGGGCCTTGCGAAGTTTGTCGCTTTCCTTGGCGAAGAATGATTCCTCCAATGCTTTTTTGCGATCACCGAGAATTTCGTCGCTCATGTTTGCGTTCCTCTACCATTATGGTGGTGCTTTAAAGGGCTCACGTGCATTCCAACAAGCGCCTTGCACGAAAAGCGTTACCCGCGCGCAGGCGTGGGATTTCTACAGTCGACCTTCAATAGCGTTAATAAACATTGTCTTCATTTCGGGGGGACCGGCGGGTATCGGGTTTCCACCGGCGGTCGGATCAACCGCCGCCATCTCCGATAGTTCGTCGAGCTTGTCACTACCGACACCTAGTTCCCTCAAAGTATGTGGGATCTCGATTTCCTTGCGTAGTTGTAACACCCAATCCATCACCGCTTCAAACGACGGGTTAGTCAGACCTAACCATGCGGCCAACCGTACCAGCTTCTCCTCTATGGCCTCGCGATTGAAGGCAAGCACGTAGGGCATGACCACCGCGTTGGTAAGTCCATGATGAGTATCGTAATGAGCGCCAACGGGATGAGAAAGTGAGTGGATTGCACCCAGTCCCTTCTGAAACGCGGTGGCGCCCATGCTGGCCGCCACCATCATATTGGCCCGGGCCTCAAGGTTATTACCTTCGCGAACTGCGGTCGGCAACCAGTTCTTGATCAAACGCATACCCTCTACTGCGATGCCGTCGGCCATGGGATGAAACGACGGAGCGCAATAGGCTTCGAGACAATGGGCCAAGGCATCCATACCGGTAGCGGCGGTAATTGCCGGTGGCAGACCCACCGTTAAGGCTGGGTCTTCGATGACGATTGAAGGCAGCATTCTCGGATGAAAGATCACCATTTTTGTCGCCGTCTCTTCGTTGAGGATCACCGACGCACGACCGACCTCTGAGCCAGTGCCGGCAGTAGTCGGTATGGCAATAATCGGGGCGATACCATCGGTCTCCGCCGCCTTCCAGTTATCGCCGACATCTTCAAAATCCCACATCGGTTTCTGTTGACCGGCCATCAATGCGATTGCCTTACCGGTATCGAGCGCACTGCCGCCGCCGAACGCAATCACCCCATCATGACCGCCATCGCGATAGTGTTTCAGGCCATCGTCTACATTGCGGCCAATAGGGTTGGATTTCACGTCGCTGAACAGGCCGGTGCTGATGCCTTGTGCTTGATTGCTGGCGATCGCCTCTGGCACCATCGGCAGGCGCGCGAGTCCCGGGTCGGTGACGACAAGCGGTTTTGTGATGCCGAGTTCGCGGCAGGCGTCGCCGAGTTCAGCGATGCGGCCGACACCGAATCGCACCGCGGTGGGAAAATTCCAATTACCCTTGAGTTCAGGTTTATCGTTCATTTTAAGTCGCCGTTCGCAGATGAAAGGATTTAGGTCGGGTGAGATGTTCGTAACCGACCGATGACAGCGTACAACCCCGGCCGGAATCCTTGATGCCCACCCACGCCAACGCCGGGTCGAGGTAGTCGGCGCGATTCATGAACCATGTGCCGGTGTTAACACGATCACCGATCTCGATGGCCGCTTGTTCATCTTCGGTCCAGATCGATGCGGTAAGGCCATAGCTACTGTCGTTCATAAGGTCTATCGCCTCCTTATCGGAGTGTACCTTCATGATGCCGACGACCGGTCCAAAACTCTCTTCGGTCATGACTCGCATGTTATGGTCGACGTCGACCAAGACCTGTGGCGCGAGATAGGGTGTGCCCGGCTTATTGGCTGGGAAAAGACTGCTATCGATCAACGCCCGCGCGCCGGCGGCAACCGCCTCGTCGCTCTGCTTACGTACAAAGTCAGCCGCCGACGTACGCACCAAGGGCCCAAGATTAGTCTCCGGCTCCAGTGGATTGCCTAAACGGTATTGCTTCGTCAGATCGACAAAACCCTCGACGAAGGAATCGTAGACCTTTTCATGAACGTAAATTCTCTCGGTGGCACAACACGACTGGCCAGAGTTAAAGAATGTGCCGTCGACCGTGTTCTCAATGGCGTGTGCAAGGTTTACGTCGGGTCGCACATAGGCGGGGTCTTTGCCGCCAAGCTCAAGACCGGTGCCGACAAAACGTGACGATGCCGCTTGCTGAATGCTATGGCCACCACCGACCGATCCCGTAAAGGCAACGAAATCTATACGCGGATCTTTAATGGTTTGTTCAGTGCTGGCGTGATCCAGGTGCAATACTTGGAACACGCCTTCCGGGAGGTCTGCTTCTTTAAAGCATTGTGCGAAGCGCTCACCGCAAAGCGGTGTTTGCGAAGAGTGTTTCAATATGACTGCATTGCCGGCCATGATCGCCGGTATCACACTGTTAACGGCGATCAGATAGGGATAGTTCCAGGCAGCAACCGTTAATACCACGCCAAGTGGTTCGCGCCGAATAAAGCGTGTGAAGCCTGCCTTTGGCTCGGTTTGCACATCGGCAAGCGCCGTTGGCGCGATATCGATCATGTGGCGCGCACGTTCTTCGAAGCCACGCACCTCGCCAGGGACCGCACTGACCGGTCGGCCCATTTGCCAAGTCAGCTCGGGGGCGATTTCGTCGGTCTTGGCGATGAAGGCGTCGGTGAATCGCGTACAGTACTGGGCACGCTCGGCGATGGCCACATTTCTCCAAGCCGTTTGCGCCGCCGCCGCTTTGGCAAGCGCAGTCGCTATCTCTTTAGCTGATGCATAAGGACGCTCGACGTAAACACTGCTATCGACGGGAGAGATGGTTTTTTGGGTTGCGCTCATTGGTTTTCCTGGCGATGTTGAGCCAGAGATTCTAGCCTAAATCGCTTTTCCTAGAGAGTCTGAATTGTGGTGCAATAGCAACCAGCGACAGCAAGGCTTAAAAGCGCAGTGGTTACCAAGCATGAAGGCATCGACTTTTTTCGCCACAATCGTCGTTTGACCCTTGGTGGTGGGAAGCGGCACCGTCGGCGGCCACGATCGCTAGGGATGGCAGCACGTCCGTGTACTGCACGCAGATTGCTGTTTTTCAACAACCTGCTAGTTGCGATTGGTCCGGGCAACCGTAGGTTGCGAAGCCATATAGCCCTGAACTTGTGCGCGTTGCTCGCTAGTCATATGCACGCCGGTCTTGGTTCGTCGCCATAGTATGTCGTCGGCGGTTTGTGCCCACTCTTGCTCGATTAGATAGTCGACCTCCCGGGCATAAAGCCCGGCGCCGAAGTGTTTCCCAAGCACCTCGACTTCATGAGTGTCACCGAGGAGTTCTCGGCTTAGCGTACCGTAACGCTGAGCGAGATCATTGAGTAAGCTCCCTGGTAGCTTGGGATAGCTGTGGCGTAGTTCATCAGCCAGGGTATTCATATCACCGTTTGGAACATCACCGCCGGGAAGGGCGGCAGTATCGGTCCAGGCCGCACCCATGTGCGGTAAGAATGGCCTGAGTTTGGCCAGTACCTCTTCCGCCAGATGTCGGTAGGTCGTGATCTTTCCGCCATAGATCGTAAGAACTGGAACCCTGTTGCCTACCGTATCTAGGTCCAAGATGTAGTCACGTGTGATTGCCGATGGGTCGGTAGTCTTATCATCGACTAATGGTCGAAGACCGGCATAACTCCACACAACGTCCTCGGGTTTGGCGGCATTCTTCATATAGCGTGCAGTAGCGCGACAAAGGTAGCCGATTTCATCGTCAGAAATGCCGACCTTCTGGCTGGGGTCGTCTTCAACCGGTGCCTCGGTGGTGCCGATCAGCGAAAGCCCACGCTCATACGGGATCACGAAGACTTGGCGTCTGTCGTCGTTTTGCAAGATATACGCGTGTGCCTCATCGTGGAGCCGCGGTACAACAATGTGACTACCTTTAACGAGCCGGATGGCTTTTCCCGGCGGTAGTCCCTGGGTGGATTGTCGCACCCCGGTTACCCAGGGTCCTGCGGCATTGATCAATACGCGGGCGTGAGCGTGGTGGCGCTCGCCGGTCACCCGATCTTCGAGTGCAACGCGCCATGTATCGCCAGTCACTTCAGCCCCGGTGCCCGCGGTACGTACCATAATTTTGGCGCCGGCATTGGCGGCCCCACGTGCGTTGGCGATGACGAGTCTGGCATCATCGGTGGCGCAATCTGAGTAGACAAAGCCCTTGCGAAACTCTGGCTTGAGGCCGGCCCCAAGTTTGTCATTGCGCAGATCTACGCCGTGTGAGCCTGGCAAACTCACGCGTCGCGTCAGGTGGTCATAGAGAAACAAGCCTATGCGAATCATCCACGCTGGGCGCAGTTGAGGTGCGTGTGGCAGCACAAACCGCAGCGGCCAGACCAGGTGTGGTGCTGTACGTAGTAACACCTCGCGTTCGGCCAACGACTCCCGTACCAGACTAAACTCATAGTGTTCGAGGTAGCGCAGTCCTCCATGGATTAGCTTGCTGCTGGCCGATGAAGTGGCGCCCCCTAAGTCGGCCTGCTCGCACAGGGCCACCTTTAGACCGCGCCCAGCCGCATCGCGCGCGATACCGACACCATTGATACCACCGCCAACAATCAGCAAGTCAAAGGTTTTTTTCTCCGTTCCCGGCATCGCGAAGACTCTGAGTTAGTTAATTTATCCCCGTGAACGTATGAGGGGGTTGTTATACCATTGAACTCGATGTTTAACCTCTTCTCACAGAGATACTGGAAATGAAGCCACTGGCAGAACTTTCACCCGCCGTGCGTCGCGACATTCGTGGGGTATTTGTCGACATCGATAACACCCTGACTACGGACGGACGGCTGACGGCGCAGGCCTACTCAGCCCTGGAACGACTGAGGGATGCAGATGTGTTGACGGTCCCCATCACCGGCCGACCGGCCGGCTGGTGTGATCATATTGCGCGCATGTGGCCGGTCGATGTCGTGGTCGGTGAAAACGGTGCGTTCTACTTTCGCTACGATCACAATGAACGCAAGATGCACCGTCGATTTGTACTTGATAAAGATGAACGGGCAAAAAACCGCCAACGACTGGATGATCTGTGCGACACCATCCTTTCGCAGGTGCCGGGTGCTGCCGTCAGCGCCGACCAAGCGTATCGAGAATCGGATCTTGCCATCGACTATTGCGAAGATGTCCCACCGCTTCCACCATCAGTGGTGGCGCGTATCGTTTCATTGTTCGAGCAAGCGGGCGCAATTGCCAAGGTGAGTTCCATTCATGTCAATGGATGGTTCGGCGATTACGATAAGTTGAAGATGACGCGCATTATGGCGCACGAGTGTTTCGGAATTGATCTCGACACAGACAAGGCTAGCTACGTGTTTGTCGGTGATTCGCCCAACGATGCACCGATGTTTGACTACTTCCCTAATGCAATCGGCGTTGCGAATATTCAAGAGTTCATAGGTCGATTGGAGTCGGAACCCGCCTATGTTACGCAAGCCCGCTGCGGGGAAGGGTTTGCGGAAGTCGTGGATATACTACTTAGCGGTATTGGCAAGTAACCGGTTATTCCGGTTCCCTCATGTAATGCGGTTTCTTACCGTTGCCGACACGAATTCGCTGACGAGCACCACACCAAAAATAGCGATGAGCATCACCGAAACCTCGTGCCAGGCAAATTGGTTTATCGAAGAATAAAGCATGATGCCGATGCCACCGGCGCCGACAAAACCGAGGACCGTAGACTCGCGGATGTTGATATCCCAGCGGTAGATAATAGTGCCGAATATCACGGGTAACACTTGGGGTATCACGCCGACCACCAGCACCTGCAAGCGCGATGCGCCGGTAGCCTCGATCGCTTCCACCGTGCCGGTGTCGATCTCCTCGATCGCCTCGGCGATCAGCTTGCCGACGAAGCCGATGGAGCGAGCCGCAACCGACCAAACACCGGCCATGGGCCCGGGCCCGAATATGGCGACGAAGATCAGGGCCCAGACGATGGTGTTGACGGAGCGTGACGTCACCAGGATCAAGCGGCCGATGAACCAGGTAAGCGCGTTCGGCGTCGTGTTCCTTGCCGAGAGGATGGCGATCGGCAGCGCGATAATCACGGTAACCACCGTGCCGAGTGTGGCGATATTGATGGTCTCGATCAGCGGGCCCGCCACGTCCTCGAAGAACGGCCAGTACGGTGGGATCATGCGCTCGAGCAGGTCGGCTGCCTGCACATGGGCGTCTAGAAAGTAGAACCACGGGATGTCGAGACTGCTGAGCGCCCATACCGCGACCAGGACGATGCCGAGGTACCATATATAGCGAATGAGTGTTTCTTTCGGGCTAAAACGACGCCAGACCTCGGGGTACTTTTGGGCGTGCTCTTGAACGGTCATCTCGATGTGCTCCGGTGCAACCCGCTAGGTCATCTGAGGCGCGCACGCACCCAGTTGCTGAAGAACTCGCCCGCAAACACCAGCGCTACGATCGTTATCAAGATGGCGAGGCTGAAATCGTAGTCATAACGTGAGAACGATGCAGCGAGCACCTGGCCGATGCCGCCGGCGCCGACAATGCCGACCACCGTCGAGTGCCGGATATTGGCGTCGAGGCGGTAGATCGACACCCCCAGATAACGCGGCAGGATCTGCGGCTGTATCGCATAGAGCAGCATCTTGGGAAAGCTGGCACCCGTGGCCCGGACCGCTTCCATCTGGCCGGGGGGCAGGTTCTCGATATCTTCCGCCAGCATCTTGCCGATAAAGCTCATGCTGGCGACGACCAGAGTCAGCACGCCCGCAAGCGGACCGAAGCCGAAAATCTTCACAAAGAAGATGGCAATGATGACCTCATGGAAGGTGCGGGTGATGGCGAGAATGGCCCTTCCCACCAGGTAGACCGGCAACGGCGCAAGATTGCGGGCCGAGCACAGACCGAGCGGGATTGCCAGCATCATCCCGAAGAGGCTCGCGGCGAGCGCCATCTGCACGCTTTCGAACATGCCCTTTACCAGCAACTGCCAGCGGCTGAAATCCGGCGGGACCATGCGGGCGAACATGTCCGCCGCTCGTGGTAGCCCGCGGCCCGCGCGGGTCCAGTCTATATCCAGGGATCCGACCGACCAGATGAGGTAGGCGATGGCCAGAATCGTGAAGCCGTGGCGGTAGTATGGGTGGGCGATAAGCCTGGGGGGTTTCCAGGTCGTCGGCGTGGCGCGAACGCTCATCCGGCGGCCCCCTCTTGCTCAATTTTCTTCATATTGTTCTCGCGCTTCGTGTCTTCGTCCTCGACCTTTCGGATGGTGGCACTCCAATCTTCTTCGCCATAGATGGCGGTCAGTACATTAGCATCGAGCTCGCTGGGGCTGCCGTCGAACACAATCTTGGCGCCACTCAGACCGATGATGCGGTCAGAGAAGTCCTGCGCGAGGCCAACGTCGTGGATGTTGACCAGTGCTGGCGTCCCCCGTTCCTGCGCCAGCTCGCAAAGCAGGCGCATGATTTGACGCGAGGTCTTGGGATCGAGACTGGCCGTCGGCTCATCGACCAGCAGCAGATCGGGTTGTTGCATCAACGCCCGTGCGATGCCGACACGTTGTCGTTGGCCGCCTGAGAGCGCATCGGCACGGGTGTCCTGGTAACCGTTGAGCCCGATACGGTCAAGCAGCTCGAATGCGGCGGCGATGTCATGCGGCGGGTAGTTTCTTTGATACGCCTGCCAGAGACTGACGTAACCGAGGCGGCCCGAGAGCAGGTTCTCCATCACCGTCAACCGTTCAACCAGGTTGTACTCCTGAAAGATCATGCCCATGCGGCGTCGCGCCTTCCTGAGCTCGCGCCGCGACAAGGTGGTGACATCGAGGTCATTGAGGCGGATTTGCCCTGCGGTAGGCTCGACAAGGCGGTTGATGCAACGAATCAGCGTGCTCTTACCGGCACCTGAAGAACCGATTATTGCCACCACCTGGGGCTTGTCGACCGTCAGGCTGACGCCATCGAGTGCGCGCGTACCGGTCTTGTAAACTTTAGAGAGATCGGTGATAGAAAGCATAGAGGGGATAGTACGGTAAACCCCCGCCGCAGGCGATGCGGCGAGGGTTTAGGTATCAATACTAACCGCTACTCTTTTTCTTCTTTTTCTTCTTCTTAAGCTTTAAGCCTTTGAGGGCGTCTTGGGTGTAGACGACGCCGTTTTCTTTTTGGATCAGTCTTATCGGGTTCCACTCAACCTTAAACGTAATCGGGCAGAATTGATCGGCTTGTTTGCCGAATTCTTCTTCAAGGCCAGTGCCGCTCCAATCAAAGGTCAGAAATGCTTTGCGTACCGCTGCTTGTAGATTGGGGTGCAAGTTGTGCGCAAACCCGTACGAGGTCGTTGGAAACGGTTGCGATTCCCAGATGACGCGCAAATCTGAGCGCTTGACTATATCTTTGGTGACCATACGGTCTAGCACGCTGGAGGCAATTGGTGCCGCATCGTAGTCTTTGTTGGCAACCCCCATGATCGAATTGTCGTGCTTACCCGAATAGATGACCTTATAGTCTTCATCGGGTACCACGCCCATATTCTTGAATAGCGCACGTGGTGCCTGGTTACCCGAGTTTGATGACGGCGTCACATGCGCGACCTTGCGGCCCTTCAGGTCCGAGACCTTCTGGATATCGGTGTCACGGTGAGTAATCAGCTGCAACTTGTAACCGAAAGTACCATCACCTTTGCACATGATCGAAAACGGGACGTAACCCGCAAGGTTGACCCCAAACACGGTCGGTCCGGTCGAGATGCCGGCGACGTGTAGTCGACCCGAGCGCATGGCCTCGACCTGCGCCGCATAAGACTCGGCGCCATACCATTTGACACGCTTACCGGTGTGTTTCGACAAGTAGGTCATGAACTCTGTAAAGACGTTTTCATATACCGACGGATCTTCAACCGGCGTATAGGAAAAAATCAGCGTATCGGGGTCAAGCCAGTCACTCGAATCTTTTGGCGTATCAGCCACGAGGTCACTATTCTCATCACAATAGCGGCTATCCAGATCGCCCCGATTCATGCAAGCAGCATTGGCCGTCGAGCTCATCGCAAATAGCGTCAGGACAGCCACGTAAACGAGTTTTAATGGGGAAGTAATTACACTACGCATAGGCCTTCTCCTCCGATGGTGTGTGTTACAGCATATAGTTATTAGCGGGTCGGCAGTAACCGCGCCCTTACGACAATTTAATCCCTTTACTATCCCCCTGCAAGCGCCACTGTGTAGCACTGGCCTCGTTATTCGGGTTTGGCTATTCGACCAATTCTAATTGACGGGCGCAATCGCAGCTTGTTGGGAGCGCTGGGGCGTAAGACATTAATTGATGAAATCTATGTCAATTATAGAAGATATAGATTTGACGTATATAGGCCTTGAAGGCATATTACCAGCCCTATTTCGCCTGTTTGCCTTGGTCTAGGAGAGCCATGAATGAGTAGAGAACCCATGCTTAGCAAGAAAACGTCCATCGCCTACAAGACGGAGGAAAAGACAGTCCTGCGGGGTTACGATCTAAGCGAACTTGCCGAGGAAGGATATTCCTTTTGTGATGCCATGTTCGTGCTGTTTCAGGGCCGCATACCCACCGAGGCGGAAGAGAAGATGCTGAGATACGAGATGGGCAGTTTTCTCGAGCATTCCATGTCTCCCTCGGCCGCCTCGGCTCTCGCGGTGACCGCAGGTCGACCCAATTTACCTACCGCCGTCGCCGCCGGTGTGATGACGTTTGGCGGTGTCCACGGACCGGGTGCGGCCCACGGCTACATGATGAACAAATATATCGAGCGTGCACACAAGGAAGGTAAGACACTAGATGAGGCGGCCAAGATTCTTGTGGATGAGTATATGGATGCTGGTATGCCAGTGATGGGTATGGGTCAACCGCAACACAGCGACGGTGATCCACGAGCGGAACCGATTCATTTAAAGCAAGAGGAACTCGGGTCCAACGGCGCGTACCATGAGTTCCAACGGGCGGTCGAGAAACACTTTCATGCACGTCGAAAACGCGAAGGCAAGTCCTACGTCGGGGTAAATGTCGTCGGCGCCGGCAATGCGGCGTTATCGGACCTCGGGTTTGCCCCCAATGCAGCTTGGTGCATCGGTAGCGTGTCGCGAGCGTATAGCTGTGCCACGCATGCAATATTTTCCATGAAGAAAGGTCGTGCTTGGGCCGCTTCCAAGAGTGAGCCCATGGTGCAGATGCTCGATCTGTCAATGATCAAGTATGTAGGGCCGGATGACCGCGAAGTACCTTCCCAAGAAGAGCGTCAGGAATATGCCGAGGCGCAGAAGAAATCCGGTGAATACAAGAAGTGGGTGATTTAATGGACAAGAAACGAGTCATTGGCAACCTCGACAATTCGGGATTGCCTTATGAATACGACAAGCGCGAATACGGCACCGTACCTTTGGACAGTTCGCGCGCGCCTTTTCAGTGGGTCTCGGAGATAGCGTACAAGAACGCGCATCGCATAGTCACGCGTGGTTATGACACAACCGAGTTGATGGAGCAGGGGTATGGCATCACCGATATCATGTTCATCAACTTCCAGGCACGGATTCCCACCGTGGCAGAGGATCAAATGCTCAATTACATACTGATTCTCTCGTTGGAAGATGGTCTTTCGATGCCCGCCGCGATGTCGCGCATGACTGCACGTTCCAAGACGTTCCTGACCCAGGCCTGCGGTGCGTCGATATTGGCATTCGGGCATGCCTACGGTGCGTACTCGGCGTTCGGTAACATGCTGTTAGAAGCGCTGGAGAAAGCCGAGTCGGAAGGCAAGGGCATGGAAGCGGCAGCGACAGAGTTGGTCGCGAGTAAGCTCGGTGATCCGGCCCTGGGGGTGTCGGACTTGATGCTTAAGGATCCTGCTGCCAAGCGTGTTTTCGCGCGCGCTGAGAAGCTGGGGGTGGCCGGCAAATACATCGCTTTCACGAGGGAAATCGTCAAAGCCGCACAGCGCGAAAGCAGCCGTCCGGTTGATCTCGACCTATTAGGTGCAACCGGCGCCGCCATGATGGACCTCGGTTTTACGCCCGAGGCCACGTGGGCGATCATCGCCGTTACTCGATCCTTCGGTGCCGGCGCCCACTATATAGAGGAAGTAGAGCGCGAGGGCCATACCAGGCTGGGGGAGACGTTGACGCCCAAAGAACTGTACGATGGGCCAGACGATCGCCCGGTGCCGCTACTAGCGGATCGCGATAAAGTAGCCAAGCCAGCCAAGACTCGCACCCCTGATGAGTGGAAGGCGGCCTTCGAGGAACGCAAAAAACTTCACGGTAGCGGTTTCGCGATTGTCGAAGAAATCCACGACCCGAGTAAGAAAACGGGTATAAAAACGCTGGGCAAGAAGATCTAGCGGACTTGGTTGTTGTAACCATCAGTTCGAGGGAACATGTAAAGAGGAAGAACGATGCAACAGACAGTAACCACCCCGGATTCGCAAGTTGATAACATAAAAGAGTTGTACCAGCGAGCGCGCAAGGCATTCGAGGAGTACCAAAACTGGCCACAGGAAAAAGTGGACATGGTGTGTCAAGCGGTCGGCTGGGAGATTTCCAAACCTGAGACGGCGGAAAAGCTAGCGCGGCTGGCGGTCGACGAATCGGGGATTGGTGTATTCGAGGACAAATTTCACAAAGTGCAGAACAAGACGCGCGGCACCATGCGCGACCAGCTCGGTGCCAGAACTTGTGATTTGGTGGAGGAGAATAAAGAGACGGGCATTCGCAAATATGCCAAGCCCTATGGCGTGGTCGCCAACGTGGTACCGTGCACTAACCCAGAATCCACGGTTTGCTGCATTGGGCTCGCGCTATTAAAAACACGCAATGCCATGATCGTCTCACCACACCCGCGTACGCCTGGTAGCTCGGCGCTTACGGTGGAACATATCCGCAAGGCACTGCGAACGGTGGGCGCGCCGGAAGACTTGGTGTTATGCATTAAGCAGCCCAGCCATGAAAAGACCAAAGAGTTGATGGAACGTTGCGACTTCGCGGTGGCCACTGGTGGCGCCGCCTTAATCAGGGTGGTGTATGAAGCCGGCACGCCCTGCCACACTGTGGGCGCAGGCAATGTTGTTTCAATTATCGATAGCACCGTCGACCTCAAGACCACGGCCGAGAAGATCGTTAAGTCCAAATGCGCTAACAATTCCGCGTCGTGCTCGTCCGAGAATGCTGTTGCGATTGAAGCGAGCGTATACGAGGAAATGCTCGAGGCACTCAAGGATCAGGGCGGGTACCTATGCTCGACCGAAGAGCGTGAAAAGCTACGGGCGTACTACTGGCCCGACGGCAAGCATCTAAACCGCGACCTGGTGGCCAAGCCCGCGACTTGGATCGCCGAGAAAGCGGGTCTGCATGTCCCCGAAGGCACTCGCTTCTTAATGGTCATCGGCGAGAAGATCGGTCCCGAAGATCGGTTTTCCGGTGAGAAGATTTCACCTACCCTCACGGTATGGAAGTGGGATGACTTTTCCGAGATGTGCGATCGTCTCGATAGGATTCTGGCGTTTTCGGGTATGGGTCATTCGACCTCACTGCACAGTGAGAAGGACGAGCGTCGTGTCGAGCTCGCACTGAAGACAAAGGTGGGTCGTGTAAACTGCAACATGCCGCATGCGGCCGCCAACAGCGGCAGTTGGTTTAATGGCCAATCGACCACCGATACCTTAGGGTGCGGCAGTTGGGCCGGCAACATGACCAGCGATAACATCGACTGGCGACATTTCTTGAACTACACGTGGTTGTCGGTGCCGATCCCCGAGCACATCCCATCAGACGAGGAACTGTTCGGCAATTATCTGAACCAGTACGGAAAGGATTAAACCAAAATCGGGTGGCTAAATGATCGAGGCCATCCTGTTCGATTTCGGGCAAACGCTGGTGGATTCTTCCGAAGGTTTTCGTACCGCCGAGCGCGACGCCCAGCAGAAGATCTTTGCCGAGTTCGACGGCTGTGCCTGGGATGAATTCATCAACCGATATCGCCGAACGCGCAAAGCGCACCAAGATCAGTCGCGATTCTCGCGCGTCGAAATTTGGCGGACGGTATACGGCGACTTTGATCAAGAGCCCGACATGGGGCGCCTCGCCACCTGGGAGCGCGAATACTGGCAGACGGTCAACCGCCTAACGACACCATTTCCGGAAACGATTCGTGTACTAGAGGAGCTCCAGCACGACTATCGCCTGGCGCTGATCTCCAACACCCAAGGAGAGGCCGAGAGTGAAGGGCATCGGTTGCGGGAATTTCCGAAGCTCACACAGATCTTCGAGGTCATCATCGTTTCGGGCGAGAACGGCATCAATGCAAAACCCGACCCACAACCGTTTCGACTCTGCCTAGAAAAGCTCGGCATTGCACCACGTGCCGCCGTCTACGTCGGTGACGACTATCGCATCGACGTCAGCGGTGCGCGCGACGTCGGTATCCAGCCGGTGTGGCTCAAGCACCATTCGGTGACCCGCAATTGGCCCCAGATCGATACCACTGTCCCGGTCATCACGAGTTTGGATGCCTTGCTCAGTCTTACGACCGTCATTCAGTCAGACGACCCTGCGTCGAAGTCACCAAGAAAAGGAGCCTAAAGTGTCCAGCACACTGAAGAACCAAGATGTAACACTCAATGGGACTACGTACAAATGGCCTTCGAAGCCCGTGGTCGTTGTCTGCATCGATGGCAGTGATCCAGCGTACATAGAACAAGGCATTAAAGATGGCATCATCCCCAACATAGAGAAATTTATGAAAACGGGATTTTATACCATCGCCGACGGCACGGTGCCGAGTTTTACCTGCCCCAACAACATGTCTATTGTTACCGGTGCAGAGCCTGCCGTGCACGGCATTTCCGGTAATTTTTACCTTGAACCAGAGACCCGGCAGGCGGTGGTGATGACTGGTCCTGAGCTATTGCGCTCAAGTACGGTGCTCGCAGAGTTTGCCAAACGCGGCGCGAAGATCGTTTCGATTACATCAAAAGACAAATTGCGTCTGCAGTTACAGAAAGGCGTCGATATCAGCGCTGGGAATATCAGTTTCTCGGCCCAGTATGCGGACCACTGTACGCTGGAAGAAAACGGCATAGCGAACGCACTTGATCTAACAGGTATGCCGCAACCGGATATGTACTCGGCCGAGTTGTCTTTGTTTGTGCTCGAGGCCGGTATTCAGCTACTCGAACAGCGCAGACCGGACATCCTCTATCTGTCACTCACCGACTTTGTTCAACACAAGTATGCGCCCGGTGAAGCAGCGGCGAATGACTTTTACAAAAATCTAGACGATGCATTCGGTCGCTTGGTTGAGCTTGGTGCAACCGTCGGTCTAATTGCCGACCACGGCATGAACGACAAGGCCAAGGAGGATGGTTCACCGAACGTCATTTGGCTTCAGGACTTGCTCGACCGGGAGTTCGGCAGAGGCTCGACCACCGTGATTTGTCCGATCACCGATCCCTTCGTCGCACATCATGGTGCGTTAGGCGGTTTCGTTAGGGTCTATTGCAACGAAGGCGCAACCCCCGAGGGTGTACTGCGTTTTGTCGAACAGTTGCCGGGGGTAGAGTCCGCATATGATAAGGCCGCCGCCACTATTGAGTTCGAGTTGCCACCCGATCGCGAAGGCGATGTAGTAGTGATCAGCGAGGCCGGTGCGTGTATCGGAAGTACCGAAGCGGCCCATGACCTGGAAGGCTTGAAGGGCCACCGTTTGCGCACCCACGGCGGCGTGTCGGAGCGGAAAGTACCGCTTATCGTTTCAGAGCCTGTAAACGAAGAATACCGATTGCGCGCCGCACGCCGAACATTGAAGAGTCATGAAATTTTTGATTTCACGATTAACGGGACGGCACAGTGACAGAAAGTTCGCTTAAGATCACGACGGCGCTAGAAGACAGCAATAACTAAGGCCAGATTCGGCTGATGTTGGCGTGGGCAAGGGCACGATAAGTCTCGCGCTATTGATCACAAATCGTGGAAAATCGGCCTAGCATCAAGGTGTTATGGCCGATCAGGAGTCCAAGACCGCAAACGGATGTTCGGGCACAATAAACGCGTTATGATACAAAACGCCTACGCCGCCAGACGCGGGTTGTAGGTATCACCACATTGCTAACGGAGGGAGTATTTACCATGAAAACAAGCTTTTTTTCACTCAAGATCCATAAGGTGTTGTCAGTGGCGGCAGCCGCCCTTTTGGGCACTGTCTTGGCCGTCGACCGTGCGTTTGCGGCCGAGCTTCTGGTCTACACTGCCCTTGAGGCCGAGGAACTCAAACCTCTCCAGGATGCGTTCCGAAAGGAGCACCCGGATATCACGATCAAATGGGTTCGGGATTCGACCGGAATCATCACCGCCAAGATACTGGCGGAGAAGGACAATCCCAAAGCCGAT
>CAXMNC010000256.1:0-5453 GCA_964194625.1 Acidiferrobacterales bacterium | reverse complement strand
CTATCGTCGGCCTTGTATTGAATATCGGTAGGCGAGGCATCCGACTCGCGCAAAATCGTGCGCGCTTCGTCTGCCAGGAGCTCGGCGAAGGCGATCAGCTCATCGGAATTCACATGCTCGGATCTCATGGGCAGCTTCAGTGGGTCAGGATCTGACTGAGAAACAACTTTGTTCGCTCGTTGCTCGGGTTATCGAAGAATTCTTTCGGCGGGTTCGTTTCAACGATTTCACCGTTATCCATGAAAATCATATTGTCAGCCACCGACCGTGCAAACCCCATCTCGTGGGTGACAACAATCATGGTCATGCCTTCTTGCGCCAAATCCGTCATCACGTCGAGCACTTCGCTAATCATTTCCGGATCGAGCGCCGAGGTCGGTTCGTCAAACAGCATTACCAGAGGGTTCATGCACAGGGCGCGAGCAATGGCGACACGTTGCTGCTGGCCGCCGGATAGCTGGCTGGGATACTTGTCCGCCTGCTCCGGAATTTTCACTCTCTCGAGATACTTCATGGCCGTGTCATATGCCTCGGACTTTGAGGACTTGCGCACTAACTTGGGCGCCAGCATGAGATTCTTGATGACCGTCAGGTGGGGAAACAGATTGAAGCTCTGAAACACCATTCCGACTTCCCTTCGTACCGCATCAATATCCTTCACCTCACTGGTCAGTTCGTGGCCATTCACCACAATCTTTCCGTTGCTGTGTTCTTCAAGCCGGTTGATGCACCGGATCAAGGTCGATTTGCCGGATCCGGAAGGACCGCAAACAACAATTCTTTCGCCCTTTTTCACCGATAAACTGATATTTTTCAGAGCCTGAAACTCGCCAAAAAATTTATCGACATTCTCCAGTTGGATAATGCTTGTCTGCCCACTATCACTCATGTCAAACCTCGCTTCTTACATGTCGGCTCATGCGCTTTTCTATCCAACCGAAACTTCTCTGAATTGTCCACGTAATGATCAGATAGATGACCATCACCGATATGAAAACCTCATAGGGTGCGTAGGTCTCGGCCACGATGGTTCTGGCAATGCCCATCATATCGAGCAGCGTGATGGTGCTGGCCAGGGCGGTGCTCTTCATCAGGCTGACGACATCATTACTGTAGGCCGGGAGACACAAACGGATGGCGATGGGGGTTGTAATGTAGATAAATCGATGGGTTACGGAGAGTCCCAGTGCCGCGCCCGCTTCTGTCAGGCCACGGTCCACACCCAGAACGCCACCACGAAATATTTCCGACACGTAAGCACCGGTATTCAGGCTCAGGGCAACAATTGCACAGCCAAAGGGTTCTCGCAGTATGGGCCAGAAAATACTGTCGCGGATGAACTCCAGTTGCGGCAGGCCGTAGTAAATGATGAATATCTGCACCAGAATGGGGGTGCCGCGAAAGATATAGATGTAAATCATCGTGGGCGCGGCGAGATACCAGCGGCCGCTGATTCGCAATAACAGAAGGACAATGGCGAGCACCGTACCCAACGCGAGCGACAGGAACAGCAACTGAAACGTCAGCCCGATCCCCACTAGCATTTTGGGAATGCTGTCGATGATCAGGGCTGTATCAAAAATCATCGCACGACCTCTAAATGCCGGTTGGCATACCTTTCGAGCACCATGACCGACAAGGTGATGATGGTTGAAAATCCCAGATAAATTACGCCAACCACGATATACATGGTAAAGGGCTTACCCGTGGTGCCAATGGCCTGTTCGGCGACAAACAGGGTCTCTTCCAGACCGATGATGGCAATCAGCGCAGTGTCCTTGATCAGAGACAGCATGTGATTGCCGAAGGGCGGCAGAGCGAGGCGCCACATCGCCGGAATACGCACATAAATGAACGTTTGCAGGTTCGACAGACCGAGCGCCCTGCCTGCCTCAACCTGCCCTGGATCAACACCAAGGAACGCGCCACGAAACGTTTCCGTCGCGTAGGAGCCGATGATCAGTGCGATGGCAAATGATCCCGCCCAAAATGGCGGGATATCCACAAACTTGACGTCAGGATCAAAGACCTGGGCAATCGCCGTCAGGGTGACGGCCGAACCGAAGTAAAACAGCAAAAGAACCAGAATCTCGGGGGTACCGCGAAACACGATGGTATAGCCGCTGGCGATCATCTTGGCGGCCCGACTCTTTGACAGCTTCGCGCCAGCGCCAATCAGTCCAAATATAACCGTCAAGATCAGGGCTACAACAAAAAGTTGAACAACAACGAGTGAGCCCCAGAAAAAATCGTCCCACCAACCCGTTACTGCTTCCATAGCGGCTCATTCCACCCGAATTTCATAGTGTGATTCAGCGTTGCTCAATTAAAGGGGCCCGAAAAAACAAAAAGAGCGCGGCGAGGGCTGATACAGCGCCCCCACCGCGCCATTGGAGTGCATCCTATTAGTGGATGGCGAAGGGGAAATACTTCAGAGCATACTTCTCCAGCGAGCCATTGTCAGTCAGGGTCTTCAAGGCACCATTCAGACGGGCTTTCAACGCATCATTGCCCTTGCGAAGGCCAATACCGACACCAATGCCGAAGTATTTGCGCTCGTCGATCTGCGGGCTGACAAATTCATACCCCGCGCCGTCTTCCTTGCTGAGAAACCTGAGGTGGGCTTTCATGGGATTAGTCATGATCATATCGGTGCGTCCGTTCACCAGATCGAGATACAGGGCTTCATTGGTATCGTATAAAACCACGGTCGCTCCGGGAAGTTCGTTTTTAAACCAGTCGGAATAAGTCGTAGCCCTCTCCAGACCGACCTTGAGGCCGGTGAAGTTGGCAGGAATCGGCTTGCCCGCATCATCGAAAAGTTTCCAACCGGAATTTTTCTTGCCAACCAGGCGCCCGACCGAAATGCGGTAAGTGTCGGAAAAATCCATTTTCTTCAGACGTTTGTCCGTAATGGACATGGACGCCACGACCAAATCGAACTTGTTGGCCAACAGGGCCGGGATCATGCCGTCCCATTTCTGGCAAACAAATTCCAAATCGGCGCCAATAAGACCGGCGACACCCTTGGCAACATCGACGTCATAGCCGTCAAGTTTGCCATCGGCATTCTTGAAATTGAACGGTGCATAGGTGCATTCCATGCCCACGCGAAGGGTCTCGGCGGATGCCGTACCGACGACCGCCACGGCCAATGCGGCCGCTAAAAATAAAGATAGTTTTGCCATGGTAAATACTCCTTAAGCTGGTGTGATATTGCCGCCCGCGATCATAGGATCCGGTCGAGCTGATCGAGGGGTAATTTCAGGATAAACGCGTTTCCCGCAATACTCCACGGCTGATGAACAGCTGATCGCCTCGCTATTCGCTCTGGTCGCATCGTGGAATCCCCCCGACCGCTTGGACGCCCCTAAATGGTGGCTTTTATTTGTCCGAGGAATATCTTAGCTAAATGCTGCAATCCCGGATATCCCCCCAGCGTATGATACCCGATAAGCCAGCCATCGGGCGATAGGAAAAATAAAGGGCCGAATTGCGTTTGAGCCAGAGTATTGTCTGCGGCATGCGGGATTGGTGTCGTGGTGGAGGTTAGGCTGAGAGTCGTGAGTGTCGATGCAGCCCTATTGCCCCGA
The DNA here is from genome assembly GCA_964194625.1 of Acidiferrobacterales bacterium. GTDB lineage: Bacteria > Pseudomonadota > Gammaproteobacteria > Acidiferrobacterales > SPGG2 > SPGG2. The sequence continues at coordinate 1,860 of CAXMNC010000256.1, read as the reverse complement.
ATAACCGGACACCGAGTCAAAGATGAATACAATGGTCCAAAACGAGGTCCCGGATCACAGTCGAACAGGAATTTAAGGAGAGATCATGGCAAACGTCGCGATCATTGGGCTGGGAAACTTTGGCACCGCATTGGCGAAAGTCTGGCTTAGCGCCGGACACGACGTGACCGGTTGGACCGTCGAGCAAGAGGTCTACGATACGATCCGGGCATCCGGCATCAATGAGAAGTATCTCGACGGTTTCACCCGGGACGGGCTGGAGGTGTCGATGCAGCTCGAGACCACGGTTGCGACAGCCGAAATCGTCGTGTTGGCACTCCCTTGAGCAGGGATTTTTCCGGGGTGGTTGATTTGACTACCTGGGGTTAGCGGCGGTCCACGTGTCAGCGAAATCGGTGCGGCCGTTCTGAAGGTCGATGTACATGGCTTCGTTATTATCGTAGAGCAGGAGTTCCGCGTCAGCACTTTGGCCTTGAACCAGTTCTCATAGGTCGTCGCCCATCCCAGACCGACCTTAACACCCTTGAAGCCGGCCGCGTTCACCGAACCGTCGGCGTTCACCGAGCCGTCGGCGTTCACCGAGCCGTCGGCATTGAACATATTGAAGCCGCCGTTCTTTTTTGCCGACCAGACGTCCAACGGAAATCCGGTAAGGACCTGAGAAATCGATCTTCACACGGCGTTTTTCGGTGATCGACATGGAAGCGACGATCAAATCGAATTTGTTCGCCAGCAAGGCGGGGATCATGCCATCCCACTTCTGGCATACGAACTCCAGATCCGCGCCGATGATGCCGGCCACACCCTTGGCCACGTCGACGTCGTAACCGGTCAATTCCCCGTCCGCGGTTCTGTAGTTAAACGGCGCATAGGTGCATTCCATGCCGACCCGCAAGGTCTCCGCCTGCGCGGACACCGAAAACGCGCCCGCAATCAGCGCCATGGTAGCCAATCAGAAAAGTTGTCTCGTCATTGTGTCACCCTTCGTTCATCTGCGCGCCCCGAGCGCTGGTCCCTCGTTGGAGCCGGCCGGGCGCATGAATCGTTTTTATCGCAAAGCCATGATCTCAGGACTTGTCACCCGCTACCATCCCCCCAAAGGAGGAATCGTCCCCGGGTCCTCAGTGTTGCTTACAAGCCCTTTAAAAACAACGAGAAAAGCTCGAAATGCGTGGCGATGCCGAGCTTCCCGTAGAGATTCTTGCGGTGGGTCTTTACCGTGGTCGCCGAGATCCCCAGATGCGTGCCGATGGAGTTGCCGGAGTGGCCTCGCAGGATCAGCTGCGCGACCTCCCGCTCCCGGGGGCTGAGAACGTCGCCGCCGAAGCGATCGAAGGCGTCCTCGATGGCCGAGTCCGTGCTCTGGTGGGCGATCCGCGAACGGGCGCTTGCCCAGTAGCGGCGATAGACGGCGGTGATGAGTGGTGTGATCTCACCCAGCGCGCGCAGGTCGGCGTCGCAGAAGCCGCCCTTTCGCACCGGGCGCATGAGCGAAATCTCGGCAAGCTCGCGGCCCGGCAGCTCGACGACGACGTTGATCTCTTCCATGCCCTGGGGCCAGTCGTTGGTAACGTAGCCCAGCTCTTCGGTGGTGGACAGGGTTATCGCCAGGGATTTACGGTGCTCGCTTTCGAAGTAGGCGTCCGGTGCGAGATCACGAATGCGGTAGACGCCGCCACCGAGGCCTCGCCGGTAGGCGGCATAGAAGGGATTCAGAACGTAGGTGTTCTTGACGTAGTTCGCGAGTCCCCGCTTGGCCTTCTCGTCGTTGAAGGTGTCGCACACGTGGACCGGCCGCGAGCGGCCGCTGTATATCAGGGACATCGCCATCTCGCCGTCCACCACTGAACCGATGGCCGC
>CAXMNC010000255.1:0-26422 GCA_964194625.1 Acidiferrobacterales bacterium | reverse complement strand
AGCAACGTCGTTGGCAGTTCGATTCCGTCGCTGATCACAGAACGCGTCTAAACACGACCTCCTGGTCTCTCATCAGGTGGTCGGCGGGCAATTGCCAAAAAACTCGGTTCTCTGAACGTCCGGAAACGACCCAATATAGATTCTCCGTCCCGCTCTCCGTGATACTGGACACAGCTGGCAGGTAGCTGTCAGTGAAAGCGGGACATGCACCCGCGGACTACGAATAAATCGACCCAAACACGAGATGTTCGCCGCTTTGGCTTCGAGTCCACGGGTGCGCTTGATTTCTGCTACGTTTGAAATTAGGAATCAATGATACGTAGGGAAACCTAGCATGAGGCCCACTCAGGGAAGTCAACGGACGGTGTCGATGCGCAAGCGGGCAAGCTCCGCATTCTTACTCGTGGCGCTTTCTGGGCCAATTCTCGGGCTCATCGGATGCGGTACGATCCCACGAAACCCTGTGCCCATCGCACAGATCCCGGAGGCCGAGATACCCAGCATGCCAGGCATCCGTTCCTTCATCGGTAAGCGCAGCCCGAGTTTCTACCAGGACTTCGTGCAATCGATTCACGACGAACCACCAGATCTATATCCGCCGAACCCGGACGGCTTGAGGCCGTACTCCGCCTTAGTCTTGGCGGGCGGCGGCCCCCAGGGCGCGTTCGGTGCCGGCTTCCTCTACGGCTGGACCCGAGCCGGCACACGGCCAGCTTTCAAGCTTGTCACGGGGATCAGTACCGGTGCCGTGATTGCTCCCTTTGCCTTTGTAGGCTCGGACTATGACGAAGTGCTAAAGACTATTTTCACGAGTACCAGCAAGAAGAATATTGTCCGGACCCGACTATACCGCGACGCCATCGGAGATAGCCGCCCCCTCGCGGCGCTGATTGCCCACTACTTCGATGACGACCTGATCGAAGCGGTCGCCGCCGAGCACGCCCGTGGCAGGCGCTTGTATATTGGCACTGCCCACATGGATGCCCAGCGTCTAATGATCTGGAACATGGGTGCTATTGCGCGCAGTGGGCATCCCGATGCGGTCAACCTCTTTCGTAAAGTGATACTCGCATCCGCGTCGATCCCGGTGATGATGCCCCCGGTCATGTTCGAGGTTGAGGTGGACGGAAAACGCTATGACGAAATGCACGTGGACGGCGGAGCCGTCAACCAGTTGTTTTTCCTTGGCGCAATGATAGATCTGCTGACGGTTGGCCGAGCACTCGATAGGCCGGCCGGTAGCCACCACGTCTATGTTATCGAAAACGCACAGTCCGATCCGATACCACAGCAGGTGCCAAGAAACTTGCGGGGGATACTGAAGCGCACGCTTGCTACGATTGTCAAGGCCCACAGGGTGGGTGACCTAAATCGCATTTACACTGTAGCGCGCTCGCACGGCGTCGATTTCAGCTACGTGGAAATTCCAAACACTTACGTCAAGGAATCGAAAGGTTTGTTCGATACGAGCGAGACGACAGAACTATTTGACCTAGGGACGAAACTGGCTGCATCGGAGGATCCATGGCGAAAAAAACCACCGTTTTATGAAGAACTGGAGTTACCGTCTTACCGGTCCATTAGTAGTCTTCTCGTGCCCTAAAACCCTAATACGTTACCTCGTCTTACGAGCGCCAAATATCAACTGCCAAATAAAACCTAACGTTTTGATTTAAAACGAAGCACAAACTCAACGAAATATTTGGCAACTGTGATCTAAGTTATTGACACACAACGTTTGAGCATCCGCCTTTTTAATCAGGTGGTCGCAGGTTCGGGTTGCATCCTCAGCTCCGTAAGCGGTACACCCTGCGTCCCTGTACCACTCCTCTTGCACGGCCCACCAATAATCAATAATTTACCATCGTTTCTGTGTCTTAGTTTCTTGTCTGCTACTATCTTGCTACCGCTTTTGGGTAGCACTGAGTGCCAACCTTCCTTTGCTGCCCGGGTTAGACGGCTATAGACGCTGGGAGAAATCGATGCGATTAGTGATCGTGTACGCATGTGCAGTTTTTACCGCCCTGTTTTTGCAGTCGGCTGATGCGGGCAGGGCGAAGATCAAGAAAAGCAAGGCTGAGCTTGCCCCGATGTCGGAACCCGCTCCGTGGAAGCAGGGCTATACGCGGGTCTTGTTGGTTAACGGGAAGACAGAGGCGATGACGCTGATTTCCCGCACGCCCGATAGTCTGACCTTTAGGCAAGGCGGCTGTGAGTACACGCGGCGGGAACAGACCCTTTTCGCGCCTACGACCAGTTGGCGCGACTGCTCCAGCCCTGACGGAACCCGTACCTACCAAACAAAGGGCGACGTCTGGCCGCTGGTGGTGGGCAAGACATGGAGCTATGAGGGCAAGGGGGAAAATGTAAAAGGATATGCTTGGTCGGATGTCAGAAAATGCAAGGTGCGGGGCGTCTATCATGTCGAGACCGAGGCCGGCGAATACGATACCTACAAGGTGACCTGCACTTCGTCGCCTTGGACGCGAACCTGGTACCTCTCACCAGAGCTTAAAACCACGGTTTACTACACGAGGACGCATGAGCAAGATAAAAAGCGATTCAGAAGAGTTCAGCTAATTCGAGAAGAGGATCATTCTGTGGCAGTCGCCTCGGCTGGGCAGAAGGAATACTTTGTCGAGCACACGCAAAAGCAATGGGGCGAGCCAAAAGCTGATAAGGCGTTGGTCTACATTCTGCGTCCCGCCACGACCGCGCCCACGAAGATGTGGGCGTTTGCCGATGAGACCTTACTGGGGGTTACCAAGAGCGACAGCTACATCTACGCGTACGTCAGTCCTGGTGAGCATGTCTTCTGGTCCAAAGCCGAAAACGTCAATGCCATCAGAATGCGCGTAGAGGCGGGAAAGACCTATTACATCCAGCAGCATGTGCGACCGGGTGCGTGGAAGATGGCGGTGCAGCTGGAGGTATTAGACGAGCCGGAGGCCAAGACGCTGCTCAAGCAATGCAAGTACCTGACCTTTACTGAGCGCGCGGCCGCTAAATCCCGCAAGTATGTAAAGACGGGTTACAAAGAAGCGCGGATTGCCGCCAGCACCTTTCCATACAGCCGGCGCGGCAAGACCTTTTCCTACTGAAGCGCGGAAAGACAGATCGATAGGGTCGTTCCGAGTTGCAAGAATCGCGCTTCTTTTAAATCGATTATGGCGACGCCGAGCTGCAAGCGGCACGGCCGGAAAGTGTAGGACTTCCCTGCAAGTTAGATCGGGGAAGAAGGCGGAAGGCGTGCCACCATTTTGCTACCACGCTGAGCCAATCCAGCATGCCTGAGGGCATCTAACAGAGTAGGGGGTGCCCTCTAAACTCCCGATTTATCGCGATGGGTCTTCTTGGGTCGTTTTCTGGACTGACTTTTAATCGGTGTCGCAGGTTCGGGTTGCATCCTCAGCTCCGTAAGCGGTACACGCTGCGTCCCTGTACCACTCCTCCTGCACGGCCCACCAAAATGAGTGGTTTGCTCGCCCTACTTTCAATGTCTCTGCTGCCGGCGGCGGACGCTTGATTTTGATTGCAGCGATAGTGTAGAAGTGAAAGACACTCGAGTCAGGAAAAATGGGCGATGAATAAAGATGAGTTTCGCAGAGCAAGCAAAAAAGTTTGGGAGAAGATGGCCCAAGGTTGGGACATCAACCGCGACTACATGTGGGAAACGTCGAAACCCGTTGGAGAGTGGCTGGTCGAAAAGCTCGCCCCAAGGGACGGACAGACCATATTAGAGCTTGCGGCCGGAATGGGTGACACGGGTTTTGTTGTGGCTGGACTAGTAGGTGCCGAGGGTCGTTTGATCTCAACTGATTTTGCCCCTTCCATGGTTGATGGCGCACGACGTCGAGCTGATGAGCTTGGCATCACAAACGCCGAGTTTCATGTGATGGATGCCGAAAACATGGATCTCGATACCGAAAGTGTTGATGGTGTCCTGTGTCGCTGGGGGTATATGCTGATGAGTGACGCGAGCGCGGCGTTTAAGGAAACACGACGTGTGCTAAGGCCGGGAGGTCGGCTCTGTTTTTCGGTTTTCGCAGGCCCTGAACAGAATCCCTGGGCGGCGTTACCAGCGAGAGCGCTTGTCGAAGGGGGTTTTATGGAAGCACCGGCACCGGGGTCTCCCGGAATCCTTGCATTGGGGGATAAAGAGCGTTTACAGAGTTTGCTGGCTGAAGCGGGTTTCAGTGGCCACGTCATTGAGGAAGTACCAATCACTTGGCGCCATCGTGATTTTGACGGCTATTGGCGGTTCTTGACGGAAGTGGCTGGTGCGATTGCAGCTCTAATCGAATCACTATCATCGCACGAAAAGGCTGCCGCTCGAGAAGCCATGCAGAGTGCGGTATCAGGGTTTCAAACAGAATCTGAGATCGCGTTGCCGGGTGTAACCCTAAATGTAGTGACGCAATAGTCGCACAACCCTGAACCTGGGAAGCGGGTTATGGTCGCGCCCGCACCGTTTTGTCGGACTTGTTGGGCACATACTGCTTGGACACCCCACCTCGTGACAGTTCAACAAACAAGAATGAGGACATGCACATGAACCTAAATCCAATAGCAACCGCAGCCTTGGTTATGATCGGACTCAGCCAAGTGTCACAGGCTTGGACTGCGATCCAACCGACGCCCCAGGAAACACATTTCCGGGTGGTGCAGGATGGACGCAGCCCCGTCGGTCGAGAGTGTGAAGGTGATCTCGAAGATCCACCGTGCCCGCACCACCCATAGTGCGGGCCTGACACAGGTCAGCCTACGTGGAGAGGGTGTGCTAGTTGAGACGCCCTCAGAGCGGGTCGCCGGTATCTTGGATAGTATTGCGGCGCTTTGCGGGTGTTTTCGTGGCAGCGCGGCTTGGACATATCAGCACGCAATCGGTAGATTCGGGAGGTACACCTCGAGCACGGTTATACGCTAACGGAGATTGGCGAGTATCTGGGGTTGCATTACGCGACGATTAGTAAAGTGGTCAACGCGAAGCAGCAGGACTAACAATTGAAAATTTACGGTTCAAGTTGGCGAGATACAGGGCTTGCAAGAACGCTGAACCGAATGCTTGAGCGGGCACCAGGGTAGAGCACAAATCATGAAGGACTATCTGGAATCGGGCGCTATCATCGACTGGGAGCATCCGGACATCCTGACTAAGGCGCGGGAACTCGCTGAAGGCGACACCGAAGTTATTAATATCGCCGGACGTACGTTCGAATGGGTCAGAGATGAAATCGCCCACAGTGCTGACTATTGCCGCAATCCTGTGACGTGTACCGCCTCTGAGGTGCTCCACCACAAAACCGGGTTCTGTTATGCGAAGAGCCATCTGTTGGCCGCTCTACTGCGGGCCAACGGTATTCCCACCGGCTTTTGCTATCAGCGGTTCAGTATCAATAGTGATGGTGCACCCTATTGCTTACACGGCTTGAACGCCATCATGCTACCGGGCATTGGCTGGTATCGGGTGGATCCGCGGGGGAATAAGGAAGGGGTGGATGCGCAATTCAATCCGGCGCAAGAACAGTTAGCGTTTTCTATAACGGTTCCCGGCGAGTTTGACTTCCCGGAAGTGTGGCCAAGGCCACTCCCACATGTAGTGGAAGCTTTACAACGCTACTCCGACTATAGCGAGTTGTCTCGAAATCTCCCCGATGTTGAGATCGTCGGGTGTAGCGGATCTCGCTCGGCCCCCCAAGGGACACCGCGCGTCGCCATGCGCCCCTGAGCTCGGGCGTTGCCCATAATAAGGCTATCGAACAGGGCGGTTCTCACTGGCCCCTTTACAGCCAGCGTAAAATGGCTTGGTAGCTGCAATTGAGACGTTCGACTATTGTTGGGCCCAAGAAATTTCTCACCCTAGTAATCAGAAGTTTTCCGAGACGAGCTAGATCCCTCTACTAGATGAGCAGGAAAATCATCATTGCTACGGCCATCGTTATCTTAGGGTGCTTCCTGTCGCTTGTTACCGATGCCCATCGCTCGAGTTGCCACCGTTGGCACTCTTGCCCATCCGATAGTGGGGCCTATGTTTGCGGGGACTTAGGGTATTGTTCCTATTGCCCAGACAATGAATATTGTAAGGCGGGGCGGCCAAGACCCAAACCAGAGAAAGAGCGATCGAGCACTCGACCACAATCGCTCATCACTAAGAACTTTCTTGCCAGTCACCACACTCAGTGGGCTGTTGTGTAGAGTGCGATAGGCTGCCACGCTGCTTGCCGACGACGAGTCATTATGAGGCATTGTTGGTGGCGCACAACGCCTGGAATAGAACACTACTCATCCCTGTTATAACATGGGTGTTAGTGTGCCGATGTCTAGGTATGCGGATTGGGGGAATATTGTGAAATTAACAAGATCAGGAATCATCCTGTACGTTCGAAAATATAAAGAATGTGTCGACTTTTATCGAGATATCGTTGGCCTGGAACGTATGTTTTCAACCGCAGATTTGACTTGCTTCGAATTCGGGAATTCTTATCTGATGATTGAAATCGACGGCAAAATGGCTGAACGTAATCCAGCGGGAAACTTTTCAAGCTGCTTAAGAATGAATGTATCGAATGTAAGAGCTATGGCAAATCGATTGGTGGATCTTGGTGTGAATGTCGATTATCAAGAACACTCATGGGGGGCGGTTGCCAAGTTTTTCGACCCGGATGGAAACCTGTGCGCGCTTAGAGATGACGAAACCTTCGAGCAGCACATCGGTACGTTCGCATGATAAGTAGCTCCACCGGAAATACTAAAACTGCACTAAGTCAATAATGAGCCTAATCGGATTCATCATCCCCACCTTTCTTGTCCTGGTGTTGGTCGGCACGGTGTGGGCGGCTGGCGTTGCCTGGGGGTTGGGCAATCGTTGGCCGGTGGCATTATTCATCGGCGCCGGCCTCGCGGGCGCGCTCGGGGGCCCACAACCCGTATTAGCGATTGCACTCGCCGTTGTGTTTTGGGCCGCCAGTTTCATCTGGGGTTCGGTGATCGCCTGGAAGGTGAATAAGCGATGGCCGGCGTACCTGCTCGCAGCCAGCGTGGCACTGATAGTGATTGCCTTTATGCTGGGTCTTGTGATCTGAAAGACCTAGGGTCTTGCCGAGGCCGAGGCCTGCGGGTGCGCATCGGCAAAGGCCTGGATCTTGTTGCAACGGTTGTAGATCGTCAAAACCTTTTCGTAGGCGGACATATCGACCTCAAACCGTAACGCGTTATATACCTGCGGCACGATCACTACATCGGCCAGGGAACATTCTGAGCCAAGTGCGAACGGCTCGGCCCTGACCAACTCCTCAAGTGCGGGGAAATTGTTGTGAATCCAGTGCTGATACCAGTCAGTCTTTTGGTTGTCGTCGACGACGAGTTTGTCTTGTAGGTAACGCAAGACACGACGATTGTTGAGCGGGTGGATATCACACGCGATGAGGTTGACGATCTGTCTAACCGATGCTGCCGCGCGCGCGTCGCGTGGGAGTAGTGGCGGTTCAGTATAGGTCGCCTCGACCCATTCGAGGATCGCGATCGATTGGGTGAGGATGGTACCGTCCTCTAACTGCAACGCGGGAACCAGTCCCTGTGGGTTTATTTTCAGATAGCCTGCCGCTACTTCCTCATCCTTAAGCAGGTCGACGGTTATTCTTTCGTACCGAATATCCTTAAGGTTTAGCGCAATACGCACCCGGTAGCTGGCCGATGATCGGAAATAGTCGTAAAGTTTGAGCAACGCGACTACGTCGGGGTGTACTGCGAAACGGTTTGATCTATGGCGCCGAATATATTTTCTTGGTTGGCGTTTAACATTTCTATTTTTATTCGGTCACCGAATTGCATGAAAGGGGTTTTGGCTTCACCCTGATTGATAGTTTCCAGCATACGCACTTCGGCCAGACAACAGGATCCGTTGGATCGGTCACGGTTGGAGATTGTGCCAGAGCCAATGATGGTGCCCGCCCCGAGTGGGCGCGATTTCGCGGCGTGGGCGATCAGAGTCGGAAAATCGAAGGTCATATCAACCCCCGCATTGGGGGCACCGATACGGTTACCGTTGAGCTCGGCAATCAGCGGCAGATGCAGTTTCTTGCCATCCCAGGCGTTGCCTAGTTCGTCTGGTGTCACCGCCACTGGGGAAAACGCGCTCGAGGGTTTGGACTGGAAAAAGCCGAAACCCTTGGCGAGCTCTCCGGGGATCAGATTACGCAATGAGACGTCGTTAACCAGCATAAACAGTCTGATGAAATCAGATGCGCGCTCGGCGGTTACCCCCATGGGCACGTCATCGGTGATCACCGTAATCTCAGCTTCGAAATCGATACCCCAGTCCTCACTGATCACTTCAATATTGTCATTGGGCCCGATGAATTGGTCCGAGCCGCCCTGATACATCAGTGGGTCGCGCCAGAAACTATCGGGAAGTTCGGCGCCACGTGCTTTACGTACCAACTCGACGTGGTTCACATAAGCGCTACCGTCGGCCCACTGGTAGGCCCTGGGTAAGGGTGCGGCGCAGTCTGATGTCTTGAAAGGTAAGCCTTTGGCGTGGTTCTCGTTCAACTCCCGGTATGCGTCCGATAGTGCAGGGTAGGTGTCGCTCCAACTATCCAGGGCAGCCTGCATCGTCGTTGCGATCGACGTGACAGGTTGCATACGTTGCAAGTCACGACTCACGACCACTAGTTGTCCATCGCGGCCATGTCTCAGGGAGGCTAGTTTCATTTCTCTTCTTTGGAATTGCGCCAGGACGAGACGTAGCCCTCCCACTCGACCGACATGGCGTTCGGCGTGATTTCTAATGCATCGCGGGCATCTATCATGACCGCGACTTCGTCGGTTTCCTTTTTGGCGTGCTTCTGACCCGCGGCAAACGCCTTCGGATGCGGACCGTGGGTAAATCCGCACGGATGTAAGGTCATCATGCCGGGGTGAATGTTGTCGCGGCTAAAAAAATCACCACTGTGATAAAAAATTAGTTCGTCGAAGTCATCATTGTTGTGGTAGAACGGTACTTTAAGTGCACCTGGATCGGATTCAATCGGCCGCGGACAGAACGTACAGACAACGAAACGATTTCCAACAAACGTGGTGTGGGCGGACGGTGGTAGATGATAGCGATGGCTCATCAACGGCCTAATATCTCGCCAGTTGACTTTGACAACGATTAACTCGCCCTTCCATCCCTGCACGTCCAGCGGATTAAAGGGGTAGCGGATGGTCGATATCTGATTATTTCGTTTTACGAGTACGTTCCAGGGGGTTTCTCCTTGTTGTTGTTTGAATGTGGCATCCAGATGTGGTGTGTCTAGGATGGCAGGATCGAATATCGCATGCGGACCGACAATGCCCTTATCCGGTAGTTGGTAGCTGCCGTTGGTTGCCTCGATCATCAATAAAGTGGTCGGCTGCGAGATTTGCAAACGCCACATGGTTCCTCGCGGCAATAGAATATAGTCGCCTTCGGTAAACGTGAGGTGACCGAAATCACAGAACAGTGAGCCGCCACCTGCGTGCACAAACAGCAACTCGTCACCATCACTGTTACGTGCTAGATATAACATATCTTCATGGCACCGCCACAGACGAATCCGACAGTGATTATTGAAGAACAACGGCTCCACGTCCCAGGCGATGACGTCGGCGGCCGTCAGTTTGTTGGTATCGAAAGCGCGCGGCCGTAGTGGTCCTTCGAACTCTATCCACTCTGTTGGCGGGTGGCTGTGATAGAGATGTGTGGCGGGGCCGAAGAAGCCTTCTTTGCCCATTTCTCGTTCGTAGCAGCCATCTGGAATATCGGCGTGCGCCTGGCGCGAGGCATTGCCTTCGATACGCGGGAATCGAATCCAGTTGCTCATCGGTGCGTCCTAGGTTTGCCCCAAGACACCGCGGCGAATCTGATCTTCTTCAATAGATTCGAACAGTGCCTTGAAGTTGCCTTCGCCGAAGCCCTCATTACCCTTGCGTTGGATGATCTCGAAGAAGATCGGGCCAATCTGATTCGTGGTGAAGATCTGGAGCAACGTGCCCTGACCTTCGGTCGGTGCGCCATCGATCAGGATTTGACGCTTGGCGAGTTCGGCTACATTTTCGCCGTGGCCGGGCAGGCGTCGGTCGATTTGTTCGTGGTAGGTATCGGGTATCCGCTGAAACTCAATGCTGTTACTACGCAGCGTATCTACGGTGTAGAAGATATCATCCGTGCCTAAGGCGATGTGTTGGATGCCCTCACCTTTGTATTCACGCAAATACTCTTCGATTTGCGACTTGTCGTCCTGCGATTCATTGATCGGGATACGGATTTTTCCACAGGGGCTGGTCATGGCGCGACTGAGTAGGCCGGTCAGCTTGCCTTCGATATCGAAGTAGCGAATCTGCTTGAAGTTGAACAAGCGTTCGTAGAATCCGGCCCATTTATCCATGTTGCCGCGGTGCACGTTGTGAGTCAGGTGATCGATGTAGGTGAGCCCGGTACTGTTGACGGGCGCCTGATGTGGCAGCGGCTCAAAATCTACGTCGTAGATGGTGTTAGTGCCGTAACGGTCGACCAAATAGATTCGGCTGCCACCGATTCCCTCGATCGCGGGAATATTCAATTCCATTGGCCCTGGCATCTCTTGGATCGGTTTGGCCCCGAGTTCGATACACCGCTTGAACGCATGCTGGGCGTCCCGCACACGAAATGCGATGGCGCACACCGATGGGCCATGATGTTTGGCAAATTGCTGGGCGAAGCTGTCTGGCTCGGCGTTGATGATGAAGTTGATATCGCCCTGGGCGTGAAGTGTCACATTCTTGCTACGATGCTTGGCGACGGGGGGAAATCCCATGGATTCAAACAGTTGGCGTAACGCGGCCGGGTCGGGCGCGGTGTATTCGACGAATTCGAATCCATCGGTACCCATCGGATTGTCATGAAGCATGGTCACGAAATCTCCACTGCTGTTCTCGGGGTGGATTCTTGCAGTGAGCCAAAAATCCACATATAGTTTCAACTGAAACTATAATAGTTCCACATGAAACTATTTGCAAGCGGGTGCCCATGGACGCCGATGATACGTTGATACTGGAATCCTTCCTGCCGTACCGCCTGTCGGTATTATCGAATCGGGTGAGCTCGACTATTGCCGCGCTTTATGCGGATCGTTTCAGCCTGACGATTCCCGAATGGCGGGTTATTGCCGTATTAGGTCGATTTCCCGACTTGTCGGCGGCCGAGCTAGTGCAAAGAACGGAAATGGATAAGGTAGCGATTAGCCGTGCGGTATCCAGGCTTCTTAAGACGGGTCGCATACGCCGGCAGGTCTTTCCCGGCGACAGGCGGCGCTCACTGCTTGAACTGTCTAAGGCAGGCCAGAAGGTATATCAACAGATTGTCCCGCTCGCGCGATCGTATGAAGAAGAGTTGCTAAGTGCGTTGAGCGAGCGTCAAAAAAGCACGTTAGATAGCCTGCTCAACGCCTTGCTCGCGAGGTCGTTGGAAATGAAGGGAATCGAACCGCAATGAACTACGCAGATTATCTAAAACTCGATCAACTGCTATCGATTCAACAGCCGGAAAGCGATCGGCTTGGTCGACCTGCGAGAGACGAACTCTTGTTTATCATCGTGCACCAGGCTTACGAGCTTTGGTTTAAGCAGATCTTGAACGAGCTGAACGTTGCTGATCAGGCTTTCACTGAGGACCACGTTGACGACGCTGATATCGGCAAGGTGGTTCATGCGTTGGATCGAATCGCCGTTGTACTGCGCGTATTGGTAAACCAGATCGATATACTGGAAACCATGACGCCACTCGATTTTCTCGAGTTTCGCGATCTACTGATTCCGGCCTCTGGATTCCAAAGTGCACAGTTCCGAAAGATAGAAGTACGTTTGGGTTTAATGCCTGAAGCCCGTATCAGTTTTGACGGGCGGTCTTATAAGAGCAAGCTACGGGCGACTGATCAACGAGTATTGTCGAAGCTTGAGTCGCAGTCGTCGTTGGCAGATCGCGTAGAAGCCTGGTTATTGCGCACCCCGTTTGTAGTCTGGAAGGATTGGGATTTCGAAGATGCGTACTCGCGAGCAGTAGAAACGATGTTCGCAAACGAAAGGCACATGATTAGCGAGAATCCTGAACTAGACCAAGAGCAGCGTGAACGACAACTGAGAAATGTAGAGCAGTCTGAAGACGCATTTAGATCCATACTGCAGCCTGTTGATGGCACCGTAGCCGCACCGGGCTGGCGTTTTCGCCCGCAAGCGCTATTGGCTGCCCTGTTTATCAATCTCTATCGCGATGAACCAGCGTTACAGCTACCGTATCGATTGCTGACAGCTTTGATGGACATCGATGAGCTACTAAGTACCTGGCGCCATCGGCATGCGTTAATGGTACAGCGTATGATCGGGCGTAAGATCGGCACGGGTGGGTCCTCGGGCCACGATTATTTGAAGAGTTCGGCTGAAAAACACCGGATATTTGGTGATTTGTTTGCCTTAGCAACGTTTTTGATCCCACGATCGGCGCTGCCACCGCTTCCACCCCATGTCCAGCGAGCAATGCGCTATCAGTACACTGACACAGCCGGCTGAAGGGTCTTGAAGAGCTATAAGTCGCATTTCAACCGGTCGCTGTTGCGAACTGGTGCGCCACTACATTTCGCAGCCCATTCGCATCATCCCTGGCCCGATGTTTCGTTTGTAGCGCAGCAGCAGGCTTGGCAGGATGCCGCCATTCATCTCGACCGGAAGTGGGACAATGCGGTGGCAGCGCAAGAACGGCTTGCACGCGGCCATGTGGTCCGGCACCTCAACTTACGTTCGTCCGACACCGTGGTGTTTGCCCAGAATACTCACGAGTTGTATCTGCGTTTGCTTTCTTGTTTGCCTACCACGACAAAGCCTAGAGTCTTAAGCAGTGACTCCGAGTTCCACAGCTTTTCCCGACAGAGCCGACGCCTGGCCGAAGCCGGGTCGATAGAATTGGAGTTAGTGCCGACGGATCCGATCGCCAGTTTTGCAGACAGGTTGGTGGGGTCGGTGCAACGCTTGCAGCCGGATCTCTTGTACGTCAGTCATGTGTTTTTCGATTCTGGTTGGTCGTTTGATTCGTTTGCGTCGCTGATTGAGGCAATCGATGATCATGTCCTCGTAGTGATCGATGGTTATCATTCGTTTCTGGCACGTCCAGTAGACTGGGCGCCCTGGCAGGATCGATGCTTCTATCTGGCGGGTGGATACAAGTATGCCATGGCCGGGGAGGGGTGTTGTTTTATGCACTGTCCGCCGAACTATGGTGCGCGTCCGATGAACACCGGTTGGTATGCAAGCTTCGGGTCGTTGGCGCACCCGCAAGAACAGATCACGTATCCGGCAGACGGACAGCGCTTTAGAGGTTCTACCTACGATCCAACGTCGATCTATCGCTTCAATGCAGTGATGCAATGGATGCTCGACCAGGGTCTGGATGCGGCGACGTTATATCGACGTTCTATGGAAGCCCAGGATTTATTTCTCGCGGCGGTTGAAGCGAAAGACCTGTCTATCGGCACTCTACTATCGAACCCTGACGGTAGCATGCGGCCACGATTTCTGACCTATGTGAATGGTCGGGCGAGCGATATCAGCCGGGAATTGATGGATCAGGATGTGATTACCGATTATCGTAACGACCGGTTGCGTATCGGTTTCTCAATCTATCACGATGAAGAAGATATCGAGCGACTGGTGCGCGCGCTATCGACCGTTTGCGTGAGGGCCTAGCTGAACGTGCTTAGACCGGCAGAGCAGTCGTATATTTTTTTTCTTTCAGCACGAAGCTCGTATTTGCAGTGCGCACCGCCGGTATGCGCAACAGCTTTTCCATCAGGAACACTTCGAACTCCTTCACGCCAGCGGCTACGACGCGAATCAGATAGTCATACTCGCCACTGACCGTATAGCATTCGAGGATGTTATCGGATCCATCGACGAAGGTGTCGAATTGTTTTAGGGTCGCCGTGTGGTGATCGGTCAGGCTGACATGCACGTACATCATGACGCTAAGACCCAATCGCTCGCGATCCAGCAGCGCCACGTAGCGAGCGATCACACCGTCTTGCTCAAGCCGATTGACCCGACGCCAGCACGGGGCGGTTGAGAGCTCGATCTGTTTGGCGAGTTTTTGGTTGGTGATGCGCCCTTGGTGCTGAAGCAGCTCTAGGATCTTTCGGTCGAATCTATCTATTATATCCACTTATATAGAATATTCTTTCTAAATTGGTGCAAAGGATTGATAGATATTGCTAATTATAGGCGAAAAACAGAAAAAATAACAATAACATTTCATCCGATTTATGCCAGACTTTCTACATACCCATGGAGTGAACTGGTGTAGTCATGGCGAAATCATCTAAGTACGTTGCTAAGCAGGCTGATGCCAACGGTTTCATCCGATATACCGACGAAGAACACGCCGTCTGGCGCGATCTGATTGTTCCTCAGCGCGAGCGCGTGCGCGGCTACGCCTGTCAAGAATACGTAGATGCGCTGGCGCGTATGGAGCTACCCGACGATCGTATTCCGCAGTGTCGCGAGGTGTCGTCGGTATTGCTCGATTACACCGGTTGGCGGGTGGTGCCGGTGCCGGCACTGATCGACTTCACTGAATTCTTTCGTTTGTTGTCGGAAAAGAAGTTTCCAGCTGCATCGTTTATTCGCAGTCGCGAAGAAATGGACTACCTACGGGAGCCCGATATATTCCATGAGATCTTTGGCCATACGCCGCTGCTAACGGATGCGCGTTACGCCGACTTCGTTACCGCCTATGGCAGGGCAGGGCTTGCGGCACCGAAAGAAGACCATGTATGGCTGGCACGGCTTTTTTGGTTTACGGTTGAGTTTGGCCTGATCGCAGGCGACAGCAAAAACGAGGTCTATGGCGCGGGTATTGTGTCTTCGAAATCTGAACTAGGCTATTCCATCGACTCCGCAAAACCGGATCGTCGGCAGTTCGATATCATCGAGGTGCTGCGCACACCGTATCGTATCGACATTCTGCAGACCGTCTATTTCGTGCTTCAAAGCTTCGATGAACTATACGAACTCGCCAACCAAGATCTACTCGCAGCTGTACGCCGCGCTAGGGCGATGGGTATGAAAGTACCCACTTATGTACTGGCTGGATCCGCTGCTTAAATTAGATTTGGACGACGAAACGTGCAGGTGCAAAGACAAATCCTAGAGCAGGGTGATATCGAAGAAGGCCTGGGTGCGGCTGACGCGGTCGGGGATGATCGCTTGCAGCAAATGAGTGGCGGTGGGGTTCATCCAGAATCGTTTACCCACAGTTCGTCCGAGCAACGCATGCGCTGGTTTAGAAAAGGTTTACAGTCAGGTGACTCGAGTACCTGCGATACGTTTGCTACATGGCCGTGCAATAATCAGCGCTGTTCGACCCTGATGGATTTTGCGCGGGCTGAAATGGTCGATGCTTTTTTCTGGCGACCTCTTATCTTGAGCACTTCCGCGTAGTTCTCCAGTGCGTCTACGATGTTTGGATCATGCGGTCCGTGAAGTCTTTCCCGAACGAGCATGACCTCTTTAACTAGCGGTTCGGTTGCGGCATACCGGCCCTGCGCGTAGTAAACACGGGCGAGGTCATTCAGACTTTGTATCACGTCGGCATGGGTTGGGCGCAGGATCTGTTGTCGAATGGCTAAGCAGCGCTCGTGTAACGATGCCGCTTCCATGTACTTGCCCAGGTGATAGTAGAAAGCGGCCAGTTCGTGGAGTGCCCCCGCCAATCGCGGGTCTTTTGGCCCTAATGCTTCAGCCTTTGTGAGCGCGGCCGAGAGCTTCTCTTCTAACAAGGCGGCTTCGGCCCTATCTTCTGCTCGCCGTCCAAATCCACGGCGACGATCGGGTGTGAGTCGTACGCTAGTGCGACTATCCGGTCGCACACGCCTGACCGTTTTGCGCTGAAAGCTCCAATCCTTAGAGCCTGGTATCGATAGGCTCTCATGCATCATTCCGATCCAATTCCTAACTTCGCAGATTAACTATAGAGCACGAATCGAGATTTGCCCGGGGTGAATAGTATTCGAGGCGCACATTTCGGCAAAAACCTAAAGAATCACCGACACCTACGATGGGAAGTTAAAAATTTCGTAGAGCTTTGTTGCGTAAGCTCATTCGGAGTCGAAGGTGATGATGCTGCGGGCTATTTCACCACGCTTCATTTCCGGGCTGCCAGATCAGTCTAGCAGTCCGTCGGCGCTCGCCTATACTTGCGTGGGGGCCCCGGAAAGCGGTTGGGAGGTTGGTTGAGCACAAAATGTCTAAGTTCGACGAGACCATAGTCGGGGGTGGGAGGTCGATTCCGGCCGATACGCCCCAAAAACCCTGTTTGACGGTTCTCTACGGTGGGCCAGTTGGCCTGGTGTATACGTTACCGGTGGGGTCAGAGACCCTGATCGGCCGTGATGACGACGCCGACCTACCGCTGGGAGAGGCCCGTGTCAGCCGTCGCCATGCCGTAGTCAGGGTCAACCCGGACAGCACCGTCGTCATCGAGGATCAAGGCAGTAGCAATGGCACGTTTGTCAATGGGACCAAGGTCGACAAGCGTCAGCTCGAAGATGGGGATAGGGTGCAGATCGGTTATAGCTGCGTCATAAAGTTCTCCTACCAAGATGACCTCGAATACCAGTTGCAACATGAAATCGCCGGTGGCGTTAAAGACCCGCTGACGGGGTTGTATACCAAGATGTACTTCGACGAGCGTCTCACCAGCGAATTCACCCATGCTTGTCGGGGAAAGGACAACATAGGCGTAATCCTATTTGCTATTGATCAGTTCGAGAACGTCAGTCTTTGCCACGGACAGACGGCGGGTGATGTTGTTGTTAACGAGGTTGCCCGCGCGGTAAGTACCGTGTTGCGCGCAGGTGATGTGTTTGCGTGCTACGATGCGGTGCGTTTCGCGCTATTGGCGCGCGACCTGGATGAGAAAGGTTCGGCGATCCTGAGACAGCGCATTCGTAAGGTCGTTCAAGGCACACAGTGCGATTTCGATGGTACGCCGATTAATCTGACGGTCAGCGTGGGTGTTGCCACCTTGGCAGACCAGCCGGAAGATGCTGGTCATCTCATTAAGCTCGCTGATGCTTCACTCCGTCAGGCAATACTAGAAGGTAATCAGAGCAGGGCAGATGGGAGCACGACCAAGACACACGTCTCATCGGACGAGGTAGTGACCACTATTCATTACGTCCCTAGCCAGAAAGCTTGACACGCGATTCCAGGGCTTGTGGGTTTGCACCAGGGGACAGATGCGTGACGTCATCGCGTTTCATTGAGTTGTTGTAGAAACTCCTCAATGACTTTGTTCAAATAATTCGCATCATCCACCATGGTTGGGTTGCTGGCACTGTGGCCCAAGTTTGAAGGTATTTCAACGTAGTCAGCATTGGGGAGATGGTCGGCGAGTTCACGCTGATCGTCAGTTGGATTATAGAGATCAATGGCGGGCCCAATATCAGGGTTTTTGCGCGAACATTCTGTAAGGCGCGTTTTGTATTGCCACCGAAGCCAAGAGCGAACCCCATTTCACCGGCGCTACACTTGTCGCTGCGCCATGGCGCCTAGCCGGTGTCCTCCTCAACCTCTCTTGGATTGTTATTCGATTACGCAACAGTGATGTGGCGCCCGACGCATACACTATCCGCCGTTTTTGAAACTCGGTCAACGCAAACAACGGACCATCACCGTAGCACTTAGGCTACGGTGATGGTCCGCCGCAAAACCTTTTATGGGTATTAGGGGCGGTAAGATGCCGTCAAGCGTACCCCCGAAAAGGAGCGAAACGCTCGTAAACTAATGTGCCAGGTACCTGTGCTCGGATTATTGAACGTACACGTTTCGCTGTTGCCGTTACGGTAAGGACGGCAATCGAAGGTGAATATTGAGGGCTGCGAGCCGAAACGGACATAAAGATCGGCGTCCCCACTGCCGTCCGATATATTGAAGGTGAGCACCGACATGCCGGCGGGCACCGTTAGCGTGTAACGCCGCCATTGTCCAGAGCTTGCCGAGATATTGTCGACGGCAAAGGAAGCACCGCCGCCACTACTTGGTTCCGTAAAGCTGCCAACAAGCGACACACCCGCGAATGACCGGAATCCCCTTAGCATTACATGATAGATCCCGGCCCGCACATTGGAGACCGTACAAGTCTCGTTGTTACCGTTTCGGTAGGGGCGACAGTCGAATGTACGGGTTGTGGGCGGCGTACCAAAACGCACGTATAAATCGGCATCGCCGGACCCGCCGTTGATACGAAACACGAGATTACTGGCCCCGGATGGGACCTCCAACGTAAATCGAATCTCTGCGCCCTGGTTTCCGTTGAGGTCCGTCTTGGCAATGCCATTTTCTAGAACGGAATCATCGGGATTGCCACCACCGACCAACGCAGCAATAGCAGCGGCGGCGTCCGCGATGCCGCTGCCGCAACCACTGCACGCGGCCGGAAAGCTACGGGCCGTGTTTTTGATGGTGCTTTCGACTTCGTCAGGTGTGATATCGGGTTTGGCCTGATACAGAAGTGCGGCCAGGCCGGCAACGTGTGGCGTTGCCATGCTAGTGCCCTGATAGAAGCCGTACACGTCGCCTTGTGGTGTAGTGCTGCCTGAATTGAGCGTCGACAGAACGCCGTTAGTGACACTGCCCTGGAGGGCGCCACCTGGGGCAGCCACATCGACGACGCTACCAAAATTCGAATAGAACGCCTTACCGCCGATGCGATCAGTTGCTGCCACGGTGATTACGCCATTGCAGTTGGCAGGGGTCGCGCTTGATGCATTCGTGTTGCTGTTGCCGGCGGCCACGACAACGGTCGCACCGTTTTGGCGTGCCATATTGATCGCGGTCTGCGTGGTAGTGCCACACGACCCACCGCCGCCCAAGCTCATGTTGATCACTTTGGCTGGGTTGACATTTGCCGGCGCACCACTAACGGTTCCACCAGATGCCCACACAATGGCGTCTGCGATATCGGAGGTGAAACCACCGCATTTGCCGAGTACGCGTACTGGTGACACTTTTGCACCAAAGGCAACACCGGCTACCCCCAGGCCATTGTTAGTAACGGCAGCGATCGTGCCGGCAACATGTGTCCCATGCCAAGAGCTGCCACTAAAACTTGGCGGCTGCCCACCACCGCATTCACCTGCGTCAGTCCAATCGCCCGGATCTTGTGGGTTCGAATCGCGGCCATTGCCATCGTTGCCGATAAAGGCATCGGAGATCATGTCGTAGCCACTGACAATATTTGCGTTTAAGTCGCTATGAGGTCGATAGCCGGTATCGAGTACCGCTACCACCACCCCTTCACCGTTGTAGTTGTCCCAGGCGCTAGGTAGGTTGAGCCCGCCCGTAGGTTCAAAATAGTGCCACTGCTCGTCGTACCGGGCATCGTTAGGGGTAAATAGCGGATACATCAGGCGGTCAGGCTCGGCATATTCGATCGTGGGATCTGATGCCAGTTCGTTCGCGATACGGGTGGCCTCATCGTAGGACTTCCAAGCGTCGAGCTCCACGACTTCCGCTCCGGTGGCGAGCGTGCGCCGATACTGAATCCGCATGCCTAAACGTGCACTCATAGTGGTCACGCGTGCACGCAACGCATTGAGTGTGAGTGGCTGGCCGATCGTGGCGCCAGACGGGCTGATGGCAGCTACTGGCTTGAACTTAACGATGATGCGGTTGGTTCTATCAGTATCGGCAGCAAAGCCCAAGGGCATCAGAAGGACGTTGATGAAAAGGACCATACTGATGCCGGCGGCAACGAGGTAGTTACAGGGGTCGTTGTATTTCATCGCTTACTTCCTTGTGTAGTGGTGGTGCTCTTGAACGCATAGCTTGCGGGTATTTGAACGAGGCCGACAATCACATGCCGACCGATGGCGACGTGTTCCTGATAGACGGGATGCATCGCCGGCAACAATTGCGCGAGTAGTGGCAAGAGGCCCGTGCGGCTGCGGTGAACGCTAGTTAGAGCGCGCTGGATAAGCTGCGTTGGCGGGTGTGCGTTATTGGATCGACGGGGGCGATCCTAGCACGCTGAATTGGGGCTAAGTCCTGCTAATTCAAACCTATGTTCCAGAAGTTCAAGAAAACGACCAACGCTCTCGAGGTATGGAGTAGGGGAAGGACCATTGACAGGGCTCACAAAGTTGCTTGCCTTGGCGGTAACAGATCGATTTCTGTAAATGGTGTGCTTGGATTCGTCAAAGAACTTTAAGCGAGTTACGTGCATCGATTTGTGATTGGGAATGTATTTCTTTATGTCGCCGAAGTTTGGCATACGGGTGAGAAACGAACGTCCACGCTCGCATATCGGAATCCGTTGCCGCGGTGTGGCGGGTGCTGAACGTTTATCGATGAGTCTGTCAAAATCGGGGCTTGCCAGCACTTTAAAGCGCGAGGTGGACACTGAGGTGCCGTCAAGGTTGAGTGCGGTTTCAAGGGTATTGGTTTCTGTGGCCGACAAGGCACTATTCGCACAAAGCCCGAGCGAAATTAGAATAACGGCAGATAACAGTCGTTCTCGCATAAAATTACTCCTGCAAGACGCCGTGTCCCATACGTCCGGCGGTTATGAAACTCTTTTGCCGCGTGTGGACACTGGCTTAAGCCTAGTTACGACATCTTCGTCGGATTGCTGGACGAGGTTGCCGTGGATTGCTGCACCATGCTCGATGCCTAGAATCTTGTAATGTACATCGCCATGGATCTCGGCTTGAGATTCGAGCTCTATCCGCGCCGAGCAATGTACATGGCCGCGGATTTTGCCGTTGCTAATGACGTGAGGGACCGTGATGTTGCCACGAATCTCGGCGTGTTCGCCGAGAATTAGAACACTATTTTCACCATCCTCGGCTGTAATGTTGCCTTTTACCTTGCCGTCGATCCTGAGCCCGCCCGAAAAGACGATATTGCCCTTGAGATCGGCGGTCATACCGATCAGGGTATCGATCGTGTTGCAGGGTTTCCCCTTCGCTTTGTTTAGCGCGCCTAACATAAAACACCTCGCTGCTCCTTTAGTTACCTCACTCCCGAGGTGCTCGCCGTTATGCAAAATGGCGGGAAATCCTTAAGTCCACAAGCGCCCTTGCAAAAGTTGGGCCAGGCCCTATTGTTAAGTCTACCGTCCACGACGGCCCTATCGGCACGGCGAATGATACGTTGCTGACGATGTGCGCCCTTTTCCGTCATGTTCGCCGCATGGCGCTTTCGGCGATTTCGGGTTTTACCACTCATTTTTAGCACCACGGGCAGTGGCATGTTTGTTGCAAAAACGAGGCCGCGAACCGATCTAAGTAGTATTGGAAAGTCTTAATATTCTAATGTTCTATGGCTAACGACGCGAAGACCAAGACAGTTAAGAGGGCGCTCGATAAGGGATCGCACGAGGAGCCGTACTTCATCGTGCTTTCGGGTGGCGCGATCGGGATGATGTACAGGCTGCGCATCGACGGGCCTACCTTGATCGGCCGCGGGCTCGATGCCGAGGTTCGCCTGGACGATGACGGTGTGAGTCGGCAGCACGCAAAGGTGATAACCGTTGGCGATGGCGACCCCACCCTCAAGGACCTCGGCAGTAGCAATGGCACATATGTCAATGGCGATCGGATTCAAACGCACACATTGAAGGATGGTGACAAGATCCAGGTCGGATCCATTTCGATTCTGAAGTTTTCTTACCAAGACGACCTCGAGCGAACATTCCAGGAGCAGCTTTTCGATCGTGGCCTTAAGGACGGCACGACCGGCATCTACAATAAGCGGTACCTCCTAGATCGAATCGACTCGGACTACTCGCACGCCCAGCGCCACCGTACAAATCTTTCCCTGCTGATGTTTGACATCGACCACTTCAAGAAAATCAATGATACGTACGGGCATCCTGCGGCGGACTCAGCCCTTAAGGACTTGGCACTTATTGTTCGCAAGACGCTGCGCACTTCGGACGTCTTCGCCCGATACGGAGGCGATGAGTTCGTGGTGCTGATGCGCGAAATCGATGACGCGGGAACATTGGTGCTTGCAAAACGGATTCTCAAACTTATCAAGAAGCACAAGTTTGTTTTCGAGGGCATGCAAATCTCGTTCACCATCAGCCTTGGAATTGCGTCGCTGTCGGACAAAGTGAGTAACGCCTCCGAGCTTATCCAGGTTGCGGACAAGTATCTATACAAGGCTAAGCAAGCCGGCCGCAACCGCATTGGGGGTCGTGTCGTCAAGGCCGCCAAGAAGTCGAATTCTTCGTCCCAGACCATTGAGTTGGAAGGAAAACCTCGTGAGGCTTAGTTGTGCCTGAATCGTCTAATACTAGTAAAGCGTGGTAGCGACATCTGTCTTCTAATCTTGGAGGTCAACGAATTCCAAAAAACCGATGAGGTATTTAGGTCACGAATGTGCGGATGCAATCCTGCGACTGTTGGCCGATACGCTTCAACATCAGACACGTAAGAGCGATTTCGCGGCACGCCTAGGGACGTCCAGTTTTGCTGCTATTTTTTACAATGTCCAGGCGGATTTTATGCCGACCAGGCTTAGGCAATTGCAGCGGGATTTTGCCACGCGACAGAAGGACAACGCCGCCACGGATGGAGAGGTTTATTGTACCTTGAGCTGCGCGATGATCTACGTCGACGCGGAAAACGACAGTAGGGCCGAAGATGTGGTTTCTCGCGTGGAGAACGCGTTGCGCAGTGTGAAGAAACTTGGAGGAAACCAACTCGCGGTGATTGAGCCTAGGGATAAGGATGGCGAGCTACCGGCAGTGACTGCCAGCGGGTAAAAACCTAAATAGTTCAAGCGCTCAGGCGAACTCGCTGATTTGGCCCTAGAATTTAGTCAGAAATGGACTATATGTAGCTTACTACTTTTTCGAACTTCCTTATTGCCATGGAACCATTACAGCAACAAAGACTCGACCAAGCCATCAGCAACAGACGTCTGGTCAGCGCCCTGATCGGCAAAAGCGCGCGCTTTCTGGCCGATTATCGGCTGGCGAACTACGTTAAGCCGGACCAAATCGATGAAATCAGTCTCGGTAGCGTGCCCTGCAAAGCGCCAGCGGCTACTTTCTTTAAGGATAAGGCCGAGTTGCTATTGGCGGTCGAAGGTAATGACTATGATCAACCTATCGATGTTGCACTTTTCGATACGTTTATAGTCATCGAGGTGGCGCCACGAACACTGATCACACGCTACCTGGTTCTCATCCCGAATTTCGAGAACAAAAGCGGGTCTTATGTCGTTGGAACAACCATGGGCCCACTTGCAAGTGCATCTGTGATCGATACGGTTAGCGTAATTCAGCAGTCAAACGGCCAGGCAGACCTACTGGCGGAGGCGGTCGATTTGCTCGCCTCACTAGATTAGACTTCTTCCGAACTTTACGGGGTTCTCATTCACTTAAACGACGACTTATGACTCGCTCATGTCGCGGCGCAATGCCTTGATTGTACCGAGCCGGAAGACGGGCCTGAAGACAGAGATCATAGTCGACCCGATTATCGATCATCTTATGCAATAGCGATCAGGTGCCAGTTCTCAGCCGTCCGAGTGCCAGGTCGCAAGCACTGTTTCCAGTTCACTAAGCGATTCGATCTGCGCGTGCGGCCGACATTCGTGCTTCCAAGTTTCGTTCTTGCGGTTTATCCAAATGGTCCGAAAGCCCACGGTGTTGGCGCCTAAGATGTCTGTTTCTGCCTCATCACCGATATGGAGCATCTGTTCCGGCGTGTTTCCTGTTAAGCGGCAGGCTTCCATGAACATTGCTGGTTCGGGTTTTGCGCTGCCGACATCAGTGGCCGTAAGTGCGTGATCGAATATGTCACCTAGCCCTACTCGCACAATATCGGCATTGCCATTGGTCAGCGAGCACAGCATATATCGATTTCGTAGATGTTTCAAAACTGGTAGCACATCATCGAAAAGTTCCACCTGGTTACGATAAACCATAAATACTTCAAATGCCTCTTCAGCCACGGTGGGGCCGATACCGACTCTTTCTGCTGCGATTCTGATTGAGGACTTCCTCAATTCGGTGACGTCGTGACGTAGTGTCGGATCTCGTTTTAGCAATTCGGTTCGTAATTGCCTCATGTCATAGGTAGAGAAGGCGCTCGAGATCGCGGGGTAATGCAGCGCGAACCACTCATGAAGCTTGCGATCGGCTTCAGCGATTACGGGCTCAAGGTCCCATAGCGTCCCATCCAGATCGAAAGTTATCGCTTTTATAGGTTTGTTTGCGTCTACCACCGATAGCGCCATCGCACTGTCAATCGTTTCTATTCTACCTTAGAATAAAATCTGTTTCGGGGTATGCTGTTTCAGCGAGTTAGAAGACGAGCCCACACAGACATGCGTTACCGTAGATCGCTTATGGGGATGGCCTTGTGTTTAGCCGGATTTCTGTCGCTGGCACAAGGGAATGATGTTGACCAAATCCACGGAGACTTCGTCACAGTTGGTTCAGAAACCGGTGATGAGGGTTTGCTTCCCAACCGAAATCTGTCGCCGGCGGATGTTGTACGTATCCAAATCCGAGCATTGGGGCGGAACGACATACCGCATGAAAACGCCGGCATAGAAATCACCTTTCGATTCGCTTCTCCTCGAAACAAACTTGTCACTGGGCCATTGCCCCGATTCATCCAGTTGGTGAGTAACCCAGTCTATCGCCCTATGCTCAATCATCGGCAAGCCGAGTACGGCCCGCTCCAAGTAGAAGGTGTCAATGCCACGCAGCCTGTCATCCTAATCGCCAGCGATGGTCAACGCGTCGGCTACTTGTTCACGCTCTCCCGACAAGATGGTGGGACTTGCGATGGCTGCTGGATGACTGATGGCGTAATTCGTTTCGAAGTACATGGCGATCAAGATAAATTACTGACGATCTAATCGTCACGCCCTGCCATGATCTTTCAAGAATTGAACGGCACGCAATGCAAGACTTATCTTGTGGGCTGCGAAAACACACGCAAGGCTTTATTGGCTGACCCGGTTAGGGAGCGCATAGATCGCTATTTGGCGGTGCTCGCGTATCACGGGCTAAAGCTCGACACGGTCGTGGATACACATACACACGCAGATCATGCGACCGCCAGCTTCGAGTTCCAACGTCTACTCGGGGTTAGGCTAATCATGCATCGGCGGGCACCAGTACCGCGCGTTGATGAATATGTCGATGATGGTGATTCGATCTGTGTCGGCGATGTGAAGCTAGACGTTCTGTATACGCCCGGGCACACGCCGGATAGTATCAGCCTCTATATGGGCGATCGCGTGTTGACGGGTGATGTAATGCTGATTCGTGGAACTGGGCGTGCGGATTTTGCGGGCGGTGACGCCGGTACACAGTACGACTCGATCACCGGCAAACTGTTCGAACTGCCGGACGATACTTTAGTCTTTCCGGGACATGATTATCGCGGTAACACACAATCGACGATCGGCGAGGAGAAACAACACAATCCGCGAATCGCCGGGCGCAGCCGCGAGCAGTATATGTCGCTCATGGATAGCATTGAGTTTCCGCTTCCAAGCAAGATCCAGGAGGTGTTGCAGCCCAACCAGACCGCAATCGATGATGATCGTACGGCGTTTCCTGATCTGGCGGAGTTGAATCAAGTTCGACAACTTTCTTCAGACGAAGTCCATGCGCGTTTGAAAACTGATCCAGCACCGTTGTTGTTGGATGTGCGTGAACCGGAGGAATATACCGGCGAGCTGGGCCATATTCCGGGTAGTCAGCTGATTCCGTTGAAGGAACTGTCTCAACGGGTCAGCGAACTAAACGCTTACAGCGACATGCCTATTATTGTGGTTTGTCGAGCCGGAGTGAGAAGTACGACGGCCGCCGCTATGCTTACCGGTATGGGTTTTTCGCAGGTGTTGAATCTGAAGGGGGGCATGTTGGACTGGAACGACGAAGGGTTCGCAGTCGAGCGATGACCACTTGTAGAGGTTGGGGATACCTACAGGCAGGGCCCAGCAAACCGCCCATCCACTGTCTCGGCTATCCCAGCCGCTAGCGGGTTTACAACCAGGTTCAAAACCGACTAGGTTATTCCTCAGGAGCGGGTGGTCGTAATAGTACAGATCGGAGAGCGTTTATGTGGAAATCACCCGCAGTCGCTTGTGTCGTACTTTGCCTAGGATGTGCGCCGGCAGAGACTCAAAACCTAGCCGCCGAGTCCACCCCCGAGAGCTCCACCTCAATGCCCATGAACGCAAGGCTCATCATAAAGTTCAAGGACAGTGTGCGGGGGCCATCTACCGCAGCCTTTGTCAGTAAACTCTCAGAGGATGCGGGTACCACACTCATATACCTGCGGCCGATGTCTGTCGGTGGGCATGTTTTTGAATGCCGGGGAATCTACAGTCCCGAAGAGTT
>CAXMNC010000254.1:0-12936 GCA_964194625.1 Acidiferrobacterales bacterium | reverse complement strand
GCATTTTTGAGTCTCAGGGTGACAAATGTCACAGCACCCAGATCAGGAAAGTACTATTCTTTTTCAAGCCATGAATTCACCCCGCCTTGTGCGGGGATTTTTTTGTCTTGTGGCGAGAGCAAGATCGACGGCCCTATAGATGAGCCCCACCAGGGTGATGCTTTCTAACGTCAAGCTCAGGCGTTCCGCGTTAGCGGCGTCAGCTTCATTGCCTTTTTAGCCAGCCTGCTCATTTGGCCCAACTGACCGGACCCAGCCGCGCATCATTGTTGACGATCAACGTGGCTCCAGCTTTCGGGTTGTCTCGCTGGAAGTGAATCTCTTGTGCGGGAAAGTATATGGTCCGGTAGGCGCGAATGGTCTCCTCCGGCGGTAGGCCTTCCTGTGCTCGTGATATGGCGCGCTCCAATGCCGTGTCGAAGCTGCACTCGATCCAGATTGACAGGTCGTAATGGGCGTGGAAGGCACGCTTCAAGAGATAGATTCCCTCCAGCGCGATGACATCTACGTCCTCGAACTCGTAGACGTGCCGCCGGTACTCCGTCGCTGTTTCTTCGGCGTAGTCTGCTACGATGCGCAGGGAACGGTGGTCGCGTAGCGGAAGAATCAGTTGTGCAAACATCTCCTCGAAGCGGATCGCATGAAGGTAAAAATGCTCGGCCAAATTGGAGGCATCGAAGCGCCTATTGGCAAGGTTCAGCCACCCATCGATGTTGATGGCAACAGCGCCTACGCCTTTCGTCTGCAGCGCATCGACGATCCGCGCAGTGACATAACCTTTGCCGCAGCCGTCGATCCCGGTGATCGCAGTTAGGACACTCCGCTGGGAGGGAATTGAGCTTCGAGCGTCCAGAATCTCGTCGACGACGGTTTGAAGGGTCGTCATGGTGCTCACCCTTTGGGCTGGCTAACGGATGAGCTTACTGGCGCCGAGTGTCTGGCGCGAGGGTTGCGAATGCAAGCTACGTGACAGACACGCAGACGGCCAGTACAGTGATTTGTTAGGCGTCATTCTTCAGCCAACCTCAGAATCATTTCTAGCTGAACAGCAGCTCCGAAAGGCAGTTGCGCAACTCCAGTTGCTGTTCTCGCGTGACGCCCCTCGTCTCCAAAAAGCGCGATTAGCACGTCAGATGCACCGTTGATTACCTTGGGTTGTTCTGTAAAGGTGGGAGCCGACCTCACAAAGCCGACAAGCTTCTCAACAGACACGATCTTATCCAGGCTTCCGATTTCTTTCTTAATAATTGCCAGAACATCAAGGAGCGCACCTTTCGCTGCCATTTGTGCTTCGGCAACATTCAAATCCGTTCCGACTTCACCCCGAATTTGACTCACACGTCCAGATACGTAGAGCGTGTTACCCGACCGTTTACACCCCAGATAGTTCGCAACCGGCTTCTTTGCCTCAGGTAGCGATTCGCCAAGGTTGGACAGTTTTTCCTCAACGTGACCCATGACGCCTAACGATAATTGAACGTCTCAATTGCAGTATATCTCTACTCTGCGGCCACGTCGTCATCCAGAAATTTTTGTCTACATAGCGCCCAATGAACAAAGGAACAAATCCGTGGGAGTTTCCGTGGTGGTATAGATCGCAACATACAAGGAATGGGTTATTCTTTCCGAACCAATCCGGTTAAGGCGGCCACGAGTAACGTAGAAGATACCCAACCTAAGACGATGTGGAACCAAAAATAGGCTCTAAACCATGCACCACAATCCCATGCACTACAGGTTCCTTTGGCATTCGGCAGGTAATAGCTTTCCTGGTGCAGATCCACAAGGGGCACGAAAACCTCCAGGGAATAAATGAATGGACTGAATGGGGGAGCCGACTTCTTAACTTCATCGATGATCTGCAAATCATACGCCCACGAAAATACGCCCGACCCGATCACTATCATGGGAACCATAATCCACCACAGCACTCGCCAGGGCTTGTAACCATGCGCGATGGTCCAGCCCAAGAACCGCTTCCAAACTTTAGACATGCGACTTAACTCTCCGTATTTGCGAAGTGCATCTTGTTTGGCGATCAGGACTTGGCGCGTATCCGCTTCCCTGCCCATCTGCTTAAATACCTTTGCCAGTTGTTCATACGGTTGGGGGTGAAAAGGCTTTTGAGGTTGCAGCGCAAGCCAGTGCAGGCGCTCTTTAGCAGTTCGAGGCGAATTGACACCAAATGCTTCATATTCAAAACCATCTAGCCAGACGTTATCCGCAAGCGGCCAGCTTTCAGCATCGTCTACCAGTCGCCCCACCTTTGCGTGGACCAAATCGATTGCACCGATAGGCCGTTCCTTCATCGAACGCCAGAATAAGCCCCCTTTTACTGACAACCTTTCGGCGCTCAGCGCCTGGCCCCCAGGGTTCTCAAATGTCGCACCGTCACAGGCCAAATTCCCCTTTAGGTCTGCCCCAGACAGGCGCACTTCTCCCTTCGTCTGAGTGCCGCGCAAAGACACACCGCCTTGGGTGGTAAGGCGATCGGCATTCAGCGCCGTGCCCCTAGGGTTCTCAAACGTCGCGCCGGTACAGGACAAAGGTCCGCCGATGTTTGCCCCAAGCAGGCGGACTGCTCCCTTTGCGTGGAAACCGTCGCGCAAAAACACAGCGCCTTGGGTGATGAGGCGATCGGCGGTAATGGGACCGGTGTGGCTGCCCGAAAGTATTATGGTGTGCGTTTGCGCATCCCGGAGAATGATTTTCTCAGGGATGGCACAATGCGTGAGGCATAATCTATGAGGCAAGGTTGCCCCATCAAAGTCAAGCGGACCTTCTACCTTTGCGCCGTCAATCCGAATGCCTTTAGCGTGCACAAGCTCGCTTGCTTCCCGATCCACGCAGAGCCAATAAAGTAGGTCGGCACGAATGCGGCGATCATCCCCCCAATTGCCGGCGTTTTCTGGCTTGTCGGTTTCTTTATCGCCGTTTCTGAAGTCGGCGGATTCTCCTTGCTGCGCCTTTTCCAGCAGAATTTCCTCTGCTGGGGTCAGACCCTTTTTTAATTCTTGCGGTAACAGCCCTTTTAGTGTCGTCTTGGGCATGTTCAGGCTCCTTGCGTGCAACGAGTGCACCATCAGTGCACCATGAGACCCTGTGCTGGACAACTGGGCAAGATAAGTCATTGAAAAAGCTGGAGCCCGCAGACGGATTCGAACCGCCGACCGTCTGATTACAAATCAGATGCTCTGCCAGCTGAGCTATGCGGGCGTGCTGGGTAGATAGACCTATTAAGTATAAATCTCTTGGGTCGGGGCGACCATGGCCCAATCGCGAGTTTAGGCGGCTGGGTCGGGCACATCGCTACCGTTCTCTTTGCAGGCGCGGTCCCATATGCGCACTCTCGGGCTTTCCCACTCGCGCTGCGTGAATCGCTGAGCCGCCTCTTGTCCGAACTCCAAATCAAGCCAATAAACGTTCTCGGTGTGCTGTAGGGTCTCCTGTTTAGCACTGATGCCCTTCTCAGCTAGCTTGCGTCCGAGTATCCAGGCGTTGCGCTCGACGGCAAAGACACCAAGCGATACTGCGTTCTTTCGGCCGGGTTCGTCGATGATATAGTGATCTTTAAACCCCATGCTGGTTAATTCTTTTCGCTTGTCCTCGGCTGCCCGGCGAGAAACCTGCGGCGGCAGATATACGCGATAACTCGCTACCGTTTTTTTCACTTCTTGGCGCTGGCGGTGGTCCAGGTCCAGGTCAGCGAGATCGCTTTGGGTGCGTCGCACCATGGCCATGCTCGGGAAGGGACCGACCGAGGCACAGACACGCTTGCTTCCGACCGCCCGCAAGGCCCACGGCTGTAGTCTCGGCCCTGTCGGTCCGGCTGATGGCACTTCCGCCGCGGCAGATAGCACGCGCAGCTTGTCGGCGTTCACCGGCGGTCGACGATCGACTACCGCTCTCGTCGGCGGTGCCTCATACCAACTGCCCCACATGAACATAGTAATATTAAGTAAAAGCATAGCGCCAAATAGCAGTTTCATATCACCTCTTCCGCAATTATCGCCAGACCCTTAAGCACCAAGTCTGGGATTTCTTCTGTCGGTTGCGCAAGCTTAGACAAAACCACTGAAGCATCATTGCCTGTCAGCAAGACCCTCATCCCCGGACCCAGCCGATCTCTATACTCGTTTACGATTCGCTCTGTCGCGCCAGCAAGTCCAAATCGGGTCCCCGCCGCTACCGCATCCTCAGTCGAGCGTGCAACACAGTCAGCACCACATCCCGATGTTTCAGGTATGCCGCTCGTCGCCTGTACCAGGCTGGTTCTTAATACCCTAAGACCGGGAAAGATGACACCACCTAGGAATCTGCCATCGCTAGCCAGCGCATCTATGGTAAGCGCCGTACCGCAATCAACAATACAGGCCGCACCTGAAACCAGACGACGGGTAGCAATCAAGGCGGCCCACCGATCAGCGCCTAAGGTTTCCGGTCGGTGATAGCCGTTCTTGACGCCGAGCAATTCTGCTTGCGGGCGCACAACGTGCACGCGGGAAGACCAATGATCCGCTACCCAGCGTTCAAGCCCTCGTAATGTCTCGGCGCTGGCTACGCTCGCTACAACGATCTTGGACGGCGAAGCCAAGCCCGACCATACTTCATCGAGTAGCGTCTCAGTGCTATGACCTTCGAGTAGGCGCGCGTCCGGCCGCCATTCGTCGAGGCCACTCAATACCCACTTGATCCGCGTATTGCCAAGATCGACAAGTAGGTTCATGTCGCAGCCCTCAGACTGATATCGCCCGTGTAGAACGTCTTGACGATACCCAAACTGTCAATCACCCGTAGACCGCCGTTGGCGTCGACCCCCAGCACCTGACCCTCAATCGTGTGCTCTCCTTGTCGTAGGCGCACCCATCGATTGGAAAATGCATCCAGGCGTTCCCATTCCGGCTGGAAAGGCGCAAAGCCCATTGTGGCAAATTCTCGAAACATCTCGTGTAGACGCGTGATAATGAACGCCACCAATCGATTTCGATCGACGACACCAATGATGGCCGCCAAATCGACCCAGGGCTGATCAATGAGCGCGGCATCGTCTTCGGCTAAACGTACATTAATCCCCAAGCCGACGATCGCTAGCGTCGATGGTTGCCCAGCGCTTCGCGTCTCAACTAACAGCCCACCAAGCTTCTTTTCTTGCCAGACTATGTCGTTCGGCCATTTGAGTCCAACATCGCCCACACCGTAGTCTTGTAGCGCACGTAGGGTCGAGACTGCGGCGGCAAGGCTCAAACCCGCGAGCCGTGCGGCTGGAAGCGCGAAATGCCATGACGCAGATAGCATGACGTTGCAATAGGGCGTGGCTACCCAGGTTCGACCGCAGCGACCGCGGCCCGCAGACTGCATCTCGGCGACGCAAACTGCCCCCGACAGTTGTTGTGCATCGACGTTCTTCTCGAGCAGACACAGGTTTGTGGAGTCGACTTCGCGATACACGTACAGTCTGTCGACCACACGAGAGTTCTCTGCTAAATGACTGAGGATTTCGTCTCGGTCGAGTGGTTGCGACCTGTCAGTGCATGCGGACATATATCAATTCTACCAGTAGGGCTGACGACTAGACGAGTGTGGATGTGGCTCTCGGTACTGGCGGGTAGCTAGTGTTTCAAAAGCCTTGTCATACGTGCGAGCTCTTTCTCTAGCTCCTTGCGGCGGTCTAACAGATAATCACGCAATCGTCGCTTGCGCATAAAGAGAAAAAATCCTTTGACGTTTTCGATGATTCTATCCTTCTCGCGATACATGAGTATTGCTGCCGCCGTGGCAAAAGGCAGACTCAGCAAATAAAAGAATGCAGACAGGCCAGCGAAAGACCAGAACACAGCGGCGGTCTGAAGCGTCCATGCAATAATAAACACGGCCAACGCCAGCGCCATTCTAGTGGTGTCATACTCTTGTGAACCCTTGGCGATACGCGGCATAAGCCGGGACACCAGCACTAACGGCACCGCCGAATTGATCGCGCCCCACAACGCGAACGGCAAAACCAAAAATAACATCAACAAACTGCGAAACAAGAAGCGAGTGACAACTAAGGGCGTATAACGTACTGTCAACTGATAATCGTGCACACCAAAGTAACTACATAAGCGCTCGAATCGTTCAAGTCTTTGGCTAAGACCGGCTACACGCTCCGGGTCCCTTTGACGAAGAATGCGCTGAGAACGGATAAGTTTCTTTAGAGCACGAAAACGTTGTTGGAGACTACCACGACGGTAACGACCTTGTCGTAACGCGAAGAATCTTTCCAACCGTCGTGAAAGCGCTAAGGCCTCCGATGACTCGGCGTTTACCGTCACCGATTTAAGGCCGCTTTCAATCGACCCGGTTAACCGACGTACAGTAGTCTCAGGATCTTCGGTTGGAGGTGCAGAGAGATCTATCGGCTCTCCGACTTCAAGCAAGACACTGCTTCGAAAGCGGCCTTTGTCGCCGAACGTGAGTCCAACCGGCAAGACTGTGGGGGTGACGCCGGTCGCTTCAATGCTACCCCGTGCCAGCCGCGCCGCACCGGTCTTGATGTCGCGCAAATGTGAGTCGGAGTGACTCTGTCCCTCGGGAAAAATCAGCAGAATTTCCCCGAGCTTAAACAGTTCATAGCAACGCGCGAATGAATCCACATTGCGGGATATATCACCATCAGCATCTTGCCGGCGATAGATAGGCACCGCCTGCATCACGGAAAGAAAAGGCCGCGCTAGCCGGCTTTCGAACAGCCCTGACCTTGCAAGTGGATGAATAATACGATCACAAAATGCCTGGATAATGATTGGGTCCACAAGGGCATTCGGGTGGTTCGCGCAAAGCAAAACCGCGCCGTGACTCGGGATTCTTTCCAATCCGTGGGCCTCGCGCCGGCGGTAGAAGATCCGCACCATGGCTACACAAAATCCACGCCATCCCCGTTGCAGCAGGCTGGTGTCGCCAACCTGCGTCACGCTGTCATCGACAGTGTGGGAACTGGTCACGTTCGCACCGAATGGTCAGGACACGCGTAACCAAAAGGTCACGGGGCCATCATTAACAAGCATAACCTGCATATCCGCACCGAAGATACCACTGTGCACGGCATGATGCCGTTCTTGCGCGCGCGCTACCACATGAGCAAACAACTGCTGGCCCACATCCGGTGGTGCTGCCGGTGTGAAGCTGGCTCGTGTCCCTTTGGCCGTGTCCGCTACAAGGGTGAAATTCGGGACAAGCAACACGCCGCCATCGATATCCTGGACACTACGATTCATTTTTCCGGCTTCATCCGCAAAGACACGAAATCCCAGCAGGCGATCAACCAGTCGCGCCCCTTGGGCTTCGTTATCAGCGCGTTCAATACCTACCAGGACTAATAGGCCACGGCCGATCTCACCGACCGTCTTCCCATCGATCGTAACTTTCGCGCTAGTAACACGTTGGAGTAGGCCTACCATCTGCAGCAACCGCTCGTGGGTCTGGATGCTCTAGCTTAACGCGGGAGACGCTCATTGATAACTCCATGGATGTGGAAGGCGAGAGATCCCATATGTGCAATGGCTGATATTACTTATAATCGATACGAGAAACGGCGGGACGGTCACCTCGGATGGCAAATTCACAACGACTTGTCTACACCATCGGCCACAGTAATCGCGACATCGACGAGTTCGTTGGGCTGCTCGGTTCGGTCGGCATGCGAACCCTGGTCGACGTTCGAGCCTACCCCACTTCCCGTCGATACCCACAATTCAACAGCAACAGCTTACGCTTGGCGCTGGCGGATGCCGATATCATCTACCACTGGGCCGGTCTCGACCTTGGTGGTTTCCGGCAAAACAGACCTGACTCGCGGCATCTTTCACTAGCCGGTTCGCTGCGCGCCTATGCCGATCACATGGAAACACCTGAATTCCAAAGAGCGCTCGATCAACTAGTGAGATTGGCGAACAAAGCATGCACCACGATCATGTGTGCCGAAAAACAACCTGCTCATTGCCACCGATCGCTTATCGCAGACTATCTTAGCCTTCGCGGCACCCAGATAAGACATTTAGTCGATACCGATGAGACCCTGGAGCATCGCCTAAGTCGCTTAGTACGCTGTGAGGGGGAACACTTGATCTACGACTGCTTACTACAGGGGGAACTAGGGCTCAGTGGATGAGCCAGCGAGTGTTGCTGTTATGTGTCCTTCTCGCTTACACACCGATTCTTGCCGCTACGCTTAGCTTTGTACAAGGCCGCATCGGCCCGCTGGAACATAGCATCTAAGGTGTTTTCCTGTTGTATTGAGGCAATGCCGCACGATAGCGCGATTGCTACCGGTGTACCTTTGTGATCGAACTTGCTCTCGACAATCGCCGTTCTCACTTTCTCGGCGACAACCAATGCCGTCTCCAGACTTGTTTCTGACAATAAGGCGACAAACTCATCCCCACCGTAGCGTGCGGTGAAATCTGCGTCTCGTAAATTCTCCTTCAGCACGCCCGCTATTAGCTTAAGAGCATTGTCACCGGCCGCGTGGCCATAAGTGTCGTTAATTTCTTTGAAACCGTCGACATCCCATAACAGCAGCGCGAACGGTGTTTGATAGCGTTTCCAGCGGGCATGCTCCTGTGACGACCGAGTCTCATAAGCGGAACGGTTGAACATGCCCGTCAACGCATCCGTCACTGCCTGCATATGTTCACGCTGGGCGCGCTCGCGCAACTGCTGACACTCGGTTTCCAACTCTTGCAACCTAAAAGTTAGCGCCTTTACTTCTTGCTCCATTTGCGCATGACTCTGTTCCTCATTGCGTCGATAGGTGTCCAGATCGCTTCGAATCGAATCGAGACGCTCCTGCACAGCAACTTTTAGATGATCTAGGCTAGACGCCTCATGCACACTAGATTCAATATCCTTTACTTGATTGCGTACCACCTCACCTAGTTCCCGTCTACTATCGATAGAGGCACGCTGTTGGGTGTGCGCAACCTGTAGATG
Organism: Acidiferrobacterales bacterium; assembly: GCA_964194625.1. Classification (GTDB taxonomy): domain Bacteria; phylum Pseudomonadota; class Gammaproteobacteria; order Acidiferrobacterales; family SPGG2; genus SPGG2. Next base: position 3,969 of record CAXMNC010000254.1, on the reverse strand, counting down.
TTGGCCTAACTCGTGCAGGCGATCTGTAAGCTGAATAAGAAAACCTTCAAGTTCTCGTTTTTCCTCATCAACGCGACTACGCAACTGCGACACAAGACCAGCAACGGTCTGTAAGATCGTGGTCAGCTGCCCAGTATCCAGTTCTTGTCCGAGTTTCGCCTCAAGCTCGTTGGCCTGCGGTAACAGATCCTTGGGCAGCCCGAGATAATCGAGCAGTTGAATTAAGACTTCCTGAATTCGAGCAATGTCAGGATGTGACCGTGGGTGGGGCTCCGCAGCGACTTGTTCACCGCTACCCGACAATAACGCCCTGACGTCTATTGCAAGCGCACGCAAGACTTCTTCTTCTCGGGCCTCGCTTATACGAGCACGCAACACGTTGATGTCGGCACTTTCTGAATCAGGCACCCGGACCTGATCCAGTAGATCTAACAGAATTCGTGTGGCCGACGGTGAGAGTTGTTTATCCGATGGCGGCGGAGGGTGAGGTATTTCCAGCGCCGCAATTTCTACCGTGTCCTGTTTTTCGCCTTTTGCAACAGCAGACTGCTCTTGTAAACTATCCTTACCGTCGTCGTTCACGACACACGCAAACGAATCCGTGATTAGCCTGGCGAACTCGGCTAGCATCGTTTCCACTTGCTGAGGACCATGGCTAGCTCTTATGAGCTTGCTTAGGCCCTTTGCTTTTCTCCACACGCCCTTCGGCCATTCAATTGAGTCGAGAAGTGTAGCCAGCGAGTCAGTGAAATTGGATACAGCGATTCCATCCCGCGATTGTTGTTGATCGAGGCGTTTGACACTGCGCGAAATATCATCGATCAGGTTTGCTAGTGTGCTACCCTGCGTCTGATTACCGACGACCTCGCGAATTTTCACGAGCTGGTCATCAAGAATAGGATCGATACCTTCCGCCGCCAGACTGAGACGTCGGATAGCCAACCGCAGCAGACTTTCTAGTTCCGACCATTCTCTTTCTTGGCTTTCTAGCTGCTCAAGGCTTGTCAGGTACTTCTGTTTCCAATCTTGAGAACTTTGAGGTTGAGCCATGCCCGGTCCTTATTTAACTAGGAGTCGGCTATGCACACTGGCAGCCGATGGATAGCCAGGAAAACTCACGGCCTGAAGCGAGACTTCCATTGCAATGGGTAGGTGGTCTGAGAAGGGATAGTTAAGCGCACGTACTCGCTCGACATGAAGAGTTGGCGATACAAGAATGTGGTCAATGTTACGATAGGGTCGCCAACTCGGGAACGTATGCAATCCATGAATGGGCTCTCGTAGTTCCGTATTCCTCAGAAGAAGCCCCATCTCGACACTGTCAGAGCGACAGTTCATGTCACCCATCAGAATGACATGCCGACAACCACTAACTAGTTCGCTAACGTACTCGATTTGATTCAAACGGGCGCGTCTACCTAGTGCGAAATGGACGATAAATAAAACGAGGGCATTTTCGTCTTCACCGAATCTTACGGACAATGTTCCGCGGCCCGGAATAAAACCAGGTAGTTTATGCTCGATAATCCGAGCGGGACGTAGTCGGCTGAGGACGCCGATACTGTGTTGCGCGAGCATACCCAGGTTGCGGTTCGTCTGATCATACCAGTGTGGAAAGTGCGCCTTCTTGGCAAGGTATTCAGTCTGGTTAACGAATCCGCTGCGTAAACTCCCGGCATCGACTTCTTGCAGTCCAACAAGATCAAAATCATTGGCCAACTGGGCAATTCGATCGAGATTTCCCTGCCGCTCAGGATCTGGGAGTACGTGTTTCCAGCTGTGAGTAAGGTAGTGCCGATAACCCCTGGCTGCAATCCCGCCTTGGATGTTGTAACTGAGCAGCCGCAAGTGCGGTACACCGTTTACAACCCGCGGTGTCCGTGGCCATTCGAATGCAAGTGGCTTATCGCTTAGCATAGCTTGTGTATAAATGTTGCAACTCGGGTTTTCCATAACAACCGTTGCCCCGGAAGACCTGTCCGCCGCCTGATCCTTACCATACTTTAGGACCTGCCCGGAGACGCTTGGTTGCGGGCATCCGCACGGTTCGGACATCGAGTGACGTACCCCCAACCTAACCCGTAGCGGTACGGAGACAAAGAGCCCAAATCCAGTCTGGTTGGTTCGCATTAACGGGGGTTCCGGCCGGGCTCAAAGACCACAGCGTCTCCCTCGCTGACCACTCGAACACTAGGGCTTCCCGGGGAGTCCTAGGGCAGTTTTTCACCGGAACAACTTTCATATAGTCTTTTCTTGCCCCAGGTGCAACCCTTGACATAACCGCAACGGCATGCGTGGACAGAATTTTATCTCGCTAGATGCCCCGCGGTACCAACAGCAGTCGCTCTGGCGGCGCAGGGTTTGGCCGCTTGACAACCGCAAGCCCGACATCGCTCACACATAGCGTCAGGTGAATCGTCACCATTAGGCAACATCATAGCGCGCTCATATAATCGCACGCCATTAGCTTAATAATAAACAGGACCTAAGCCGTGTCGACTATAAGACTATGCTTTTCTTTGATTGGAAACTATTAACGAAAAACAACGGCCATTGGAACTTGGTGTCCGTGTTGGTGGCCTAAATAAGTGTCGTTTTACATCCTCACTCTTTATCTGATTGAGCGATAGACTAACAAAGACTCTTGCGAAAGCGCTGACGACGTAGTTTGCAATTCTGACGACAGAGTTAATACTACCGAAACAGCGTGCGGCTTTAGTGATTAAATGTGCTGTCGCCTGTACTTTTCAATCATCAACGCCATTTTATCCTTTACTAGGAGCTTTTCCTTTTTCATTTTTTCTAACGTCATGTCATCCAATGGCAGCACTCCGTTTCCAGCCTTGTCAACCTTTTCATCAAGCTCTTGATGCTTATCAAAGAGTGTTTTGAAGTCAGTGTTATCGGCGAGCAACTGCTGCAAAATCTCCTGATCGTGTTCGAACATATTTATGCCCTCGCGTCCAGTTACGGCTCCGTTTGACCTAACAAAAGATAGCCTTATTACTACAACCACCTGGACTTCGTTGCAAGCACGATCAAAAAATCAAAGAAAAACCGATACAAATGAACCTGGGTCGGGCCCAGAAATGGAAAACCCCCGACAGCTTTAGGTGTCGGGGGCTTGGGTTAAGAGCCTGGCGGTGACCTACTTTACTCACCCCATCCTGGGGCTCGCCCTTCGGGCCAGCGCCGCTGATAGGTACAAATAAGGATGTGTGGTAACAACTGGCGGCGCTGTTCAAAATCGCTCCCGGCGATTTTGTCGCTCACGCTCAAGCAGTTCACCGCCTCCGTGTTCAAGAAAAAACCCGCCAGCATAGCTAGCGGGTTTTAGGGATAAGAGCCTGGCGGTGACCTACTTTCGCGTAGGGAATCCCCACACTATCATCGGCGCTGAGCAGTTTCACTTCCGAGTTCGAAATGGAATCGGGTGGTTCCCACTCGCTATTGCCACCAGGCAAAACTGACGACTGATAATAGAAGACAGAACTTTTGAGTCCTCTGTCTGTACGAACCAGAAAGTTAACCAAACACAAGTATATGATCTTTACTTACACAGCATTCCAATCTGTCCTCTGTCACCCAGACTTCTTGGGTGTTATATGGTCAAGCCTCACGGTCAATTAGTACTGGTAAGCTTCATGCATTACTGCACTTCCACACCCAGCCTATCAACGTCGTAGTCTTCAACAAACCTTCAGGGACCTCACGGGTCCAGGGAAATCTAATCTTGAGGAAGGCTTCCCGCTTAGATGCTTTCAGCGGTTATCCCGTCCGTACATGGCTACCCGGCAGTGCCACTGGCGTGACAACCGGAACACCAGAGGTACGTCCACTCCGGTCCTCTCGTACTAGGAGCAGCTCCTCTCAAATCTCCAACGCCCATGGCAGATAGGGACCGAACTGTCTCACGACGTTCTAAACCCAGCTCGCGTACCACTTTAAATGGCGAACAGCCATACCCTT
>CAXMNC010000253.1:0-2792 GCA_964194625.1 Acidiferrobacterales bacterium | reverse complement strand
ATCGCCTGACTTGGCCTGATGTTGCGCAGACTCCGGTCCGTACTTCTTCTTCCACGCATACAGGCTGTGGGTGGTCACCCCCAGTCGACTGGCCACCTCGGCCACGCTGTGGCCCCGTTCAACCACCTGTTTTACCGCTTCCATCTTGAACTCTTCCGGGTACCGTTTGCTGCTCATAGTCACCTCTCCTCATGCCATTTTCCATGGCTGAAAGGTGTCTAGCAAACTGGGGGCGATTCAGTCTGTGACCGTCCGATTGTGGCCGACTCCCGCCTATCGCACCGCAACATAATTGTACAGTGCGGCGAATCAGCCAAAAAGGTAGCGAACGACAAAAACCGACCCACTGCAGCCGTTCCGGATTCTCCCAATCCTCCCGCCTACTGATCAGACAGCGGACATTTGTCGCGAGGGCCGAGGCGGCAGCAGGTAGCCAACAGCGGAAGATAAGTGCATCGCTAAACCAGTCGGAAGCCCCCGGGCTCCGTGGATGACTAAACGCAACGCGTCGAGAGTCTTTACCGCATGGCCCCTGGCATTCCACCGTCCGCGGCAACCGTTTGGCCCGTCACGGCGTCCTGCCGACAGAATGTAATCACCTGCTGGGCGATGTCCTCGGCTGAGCCGACGCGCCCGAGTACGGTCTCGGAGCGAACGGACTCCAAGACGGCATCCGGCGCCTGCCGCGCCATGCGAGTACCCTCAACCAAACCCGGCGCCACGCAGTTCACGCTAACATCAGGCGCGAGCGCAACCGCAAGACAGCGAGTGAGGTGAATGAGCGCTGCCTTACTTACGGAGTACGCAATGCTGCTGCTTATCGGCAAAATCCCGCCAATCGAGGCGATATTCACTACCCGTCCCCGACCATGTCGGCGGAGTTCATTCGCGAGCGCACGGGTCAGGAGGTAAGGGCCGCGGAGATTGATCTCTAGGACTCGGTCGAAGATATCGCTCGTTAAGGCCTCGAGGTCCGAAAACGGAATGCCGATGTTCCAACCCGCGTTATTGACGAGGATATCGACCCCGCCGAGTTGTTCGACCGTGGAGCGGACGCAGGACCCAATGGAGTCGGGATCGCGCTGGTCAAGCTGGACCGTGACTGCTCGGCAGCCAAGCCTGACAATGCCTTGAGCGATCTCATCCGCTTCGCCAGACCGCCCGAGGTAGGAGACCGCAACATTTACGCTGGCCTCGGCGAGCGCGTTCGCGATCGTACTCCCAATGTCCCCCGAACCACCGGTCACGAGCGCGTTAAGTCCATCAAGTTGCATCGCTCACCTCCTTTTGAAAATCGCGCTTGCATCGTACCAAGCAAGTCTACGAAATGGAGCAGATTCGGGCGTAGAGGCTGCCTGCGCGAATGACCGCTCTGGCGTTTTAGCCTCCGGCCCTGGCACTCATCCTCTAGGGCCGCTCCTGGCCGATTCCCGCCGTTTAGGCGATGAAATTCATCCGTGGCCGGCCAACGGCGACTTGCGACCCGTTCCGGTCGTTCGCCGCAAATAATCTCAATGGCCGCTTTTGGAGACTTACCGGACTAAGGTTCAGAAACAAGCGTAGGAATTGTAGTTACTCGGGCAGACCCGCCTCGCGCAAGGCCTGAGCAGTGTGTTCGGTGAGCGCTCGGTCTTTGTACCCAGGGGTATGAATATATCGCTCAATCGAAAACTTGGGCACTAGCTCGAGGAGCTTGCGAGCACTTTCCTGCGCGTCCGCCTTGCATCCCATTTCCGCGTAACACACCGTGAGTCCAATGCGCGAAGGCAGGTAAGCAGGGGTTTTGGAAATGATCGCCCTGTACGCCTCCGCCGCCTCATCGGACCGCCCGAGAAGACGAAGTGCGTGAGCCTTTACATTGACAAACCACGCTGGATAAAAGGGACTGAAACGCATGGCTTTTTCAATCCACGCAAGAGCTTCTTCTGGGCGGCCCACCCAATTCAGATTGAAGGCAAGAAACGCAACCACATGTGCATTATTCGGCCCCAAGGCCACACCTCGTTCGACTGCAGCGACTGCCTGGTCGAAATCGCCATTTAACAGGTGATAGAAACCCAGCGGTATATGGGCCTCAGCAAGGTTCTCATCCAGCGCCAGGGCTTTGTGGGCGCACTCGGCCACTCGAGCCATGACACCGGTGGGCTCGTCGGTCCATAAAAAACGGACTTTGTGCCCCAGCATCCAGCCGAGCCGGGCCCAGGCGCTCGCATAGTCTGGATCGAGTTCGACGGCGCGCTCTAGCAGTTCTATCCCCGCCCGGTTTTCTTCCATCGCGAAATCGGAATAGCAGGCTGTGGCCCGCGTAAGGCAGCTCCACGCTTCCAAGTTATCAGTCGATCGATGCCAGATACGGGCCTGCTCGCCCTCGAGCAAAGTGACCTGTAGAGCCTTCACGACATTGACGGTGATCTCGTCCTGAACGGCGAAAATGTCGGTCAGATCTCGGTCGTAAGCCTCGGCCCAAAGATGAGAACCCGTAGCGGCCTCGATCAGCTGCGCCGTGACCCGGACCCGGTTGCCCGCCTTTCGCACGCTGCCCTCCAGGACATAACGAACCCCCAGCTCCTCGGCGACTTGTCTCACGTCGACCGCCTTGCCTTTGTAACGGAAGCTCGAGTTTCGTGCGATCACGAACAATCCGAGAATGTTAGTCAGCTTCGTGAGCAGATCTTCCGCAATACCGTCAGCAAAAAACTCCTGTTCAGGATCTGCGCTCATGTTCTCAAACGGGAGCACGGCGATGGAGGGCTTCTCCGGAAGCTCTGGCACGGTAGTTCCGCCAGGAGCAC
>CAXMNC010000252.1:0-1950 GCA_964194625.1 Acidiferrobacterales bacterium | reverse complement strand
CGGTGCTCAACTGGATCACCGTGCGGCCATCCAGATGCGGGGTCACCTCGGGCTGGTGAAAAAGCATCGAGGTGGCTTCGTAATCGTCGATGCAGATGATGATCCGCGGACTGGCGCGAAGGGCATCGCCCAACTCCGGCGCGCCCTCGGCGCCCAGCGCCACGATGGGTTCCGTCTTTTCGGGCGAGCGGTTCCAGACGGTCACCTCGTGTCCCGTCTTCAGGAGCGCCCGCGCAAGGGCGGCCCCCATCGCACCGAGTCACATCACAGAAATTTCGCTCATGGCGCTCCCCCGAGTTTGCGCAACCGAAATGGGTATCACCCGGACAAGATATGATACCTGTCGGCTAGCGGCACAAACTCAATTTCGGTATCCTTCCGCCCTCAGCAAACCAGGCCTGAAGGCCTTTCGCGACTGGATCATGGCGGAAGCTGTTGCCACCATGGCACCGGATCTCGTCGCATTGGGGTATTTGGAGTTTCTGACCGGAGGTCGCCATCTCGAAATCGGCTCCAGCCAATCTTTGTGGTCAGCCAGATGTCGTCCCGCGGCACCGATGACGCGGTGATGGCTTCGCCGATCCGAGCTTCGTTTTCCATAACCTTGCGCGGTGTCTATGTGGCGATAGCCAATCTCGAGCGCGTAGCCGACCATACGTCTCGCAACATCGCCATATAGGCCGGACGTACCCAGTCCGATGGTTGGAATCCGCACACCCTGGGCCGTCACTGTTCGCATCGGCTGCGTCGCCCTCAACCTTGCAGCCCCTCGTCCTGTCCTGCCGCGCCAAATCTACTTGCGCGAACTCTCGATTGGAAGCAAGTGGCACGAATGGGTGAATCCGATGTTCGCCTGGCGACCCAGAAGGGTGGACTGCCGCATCCCTCAGAGAGGTGGCTCCACAAGCAAATTCTTCTGGTGACGATCTTCTCCGCTCACGAGGCAGCAGGGAATCTCGTATGCCACCTTGATGGGTAGCTTCGTTTTGTGCATGCGATCCCGCACCGGCCAACGCACCTGCACATCGGGCCTGCAATACTGGAAGATGACGGCGTAGCGACATTTCGCGGATTCGTTCCGGCTCGAATGCCATAGCTCACTGGCAAGTAAATAGAACTGCCCCGGCTCGGCTGGGAGCGAGAGGATCCGACAGTCCGGTTGGTGCCGTTGGGCCTCTGCTAGGACAGCTTCGTCGTTCAGGCCTCCTGTGTCACAGGCGGGAGGCCACATACCAATGTGATGCGATCCCGTAACGACCCGCAAAGAGCTCTTCGTGGTGACATTGGCCAATGCGACCCAAACGGTCACACCATTCCACTCCGCTTGCTCGACGTCGACATGCCAGTAGTGAAAGTCTCCCGGTCTCTGATTGATCACCATCGAGCCGGACAAGAGGAGGTCGGGCCCGAGAATCTGCGAGACACGCTCGACAATGCGGCGGTCGGCGCCGAGGCGATAAGCCTCACCATTCACTGCGTGGATGCCCTTTTGCCATTTGGCTGTTCCCCATCTCGATAGAGGGAAACGCTTGTCAATCAGTGGCATCCTGGACAACACCCGGTGCCAGAAGAACATCCGTGATTTGGCGCGGCTGAGCGCCGTGGTCAAAGAGTTCGCATCCGGAACATCGATGAGATTGAACGGTCCAGCAAAACCTAATTCTTGAATCGATCTGGTTTGATCTACGTCCATCAAATACATGTCATTACAAACCCGGCACCGGGTTTCCAAACTAAGTACCAGTCTGGCAGCGACTTACCTACGTTATAAACGACCGCAAGCCGAGCTCAAAGCCACTTCATTGCGCATTATACCAAGTCTTGATGATAATGACTCATAGGGACGACTTTTCAGAGCTTTCGGTTAGGAGCCCGATGCGCGGCGATGCGGGGCATCGCAAGGGTCGGGCGACGCGGTCCGAAAGCTCTGAAAAGACGCAAGCTCTGTCG
>CAXMNC010000251.1:0-1587 GCA_964194625.1 Acidiferrobacterales bacterium | reverse complement strand
CGGCTTCTTTGATTGAGCGCTTGAGCACGACAGTCTGTGGGAGCGTGACGTTTTTCAGCGCTGTCTTGTGCTCAAACAGGTTGAAGTGCTGGAACACCATGCCCCCCCGTTGGCGCAGCTGATTAACACTGGTCTTCTTATCGGTGATGTCCATACCATCGATAACAATGCGGCCACTATCGACGGTCTCAAGCCCGTTAAGGGTGCGCAGCAGCGTGCTCTTGCCCGAGCCGCTGGGCCCAATCACCACCAGCACCTCACCTTTGTCGACGTGGTTGCTAACGTTTTGCAGGGCCTTGACCGGCTCGCGCCCCCGAACGGTAAAAGTCTTGGAGATGTTTTCGATCTCCACGATCGCTGTCGAATCTCCCATTGGTTCGCGCTTCTCCTCAATCGCGCTGAACGAAGTACAAGCGCAGGAAATGCGGGATCTTGCGTTCCGCCGATACGGACGGAGGATCTGGTATAGTCCAGCTATGCGCCATAGCGGGACGTTAAGTCCTTGCTCTCACGCCTGTCAAGTAGACCCCAGATCTGGTACCCCGCAGTTGCGTCCAAACCTACTGCAGAAAGAAACGTTACCCGCCCGGAGAGACGATCGGTTCGAGTCCGCCCCGGGGAGCCAACCCCGTTCTTTTAGTTGTTCAAACCGGCCAATAGCCAACTGATCATCTACGGAAGCTCCTGGCTAACTAAGTTGGTGATCGTAAACTCATCGGCAACGACACCGCCGATGTCCTTAAAATAGCAGCGGGCCTTATCGGCTTGGGCACCAACATTGAAAGTGCAGAAAAGTGCGCCATGGCTTGCCCCCTGTTGGGACGCATAGACGCTTGCCCACTCGCCGTTGCAACCATACGGCGCCACGGACGGCAGACAGCGTTCTTGATTTCGAACACTCTTACCGGCCAAGCCGGAAACGAATACAAAAGAGGCGCCTCGCGCAATCCGTATTTGTTGAGGGTGAGGCCAGTCAGGATCAACCGTTTGGCTTTGCATACTAATCAGGGTCTTCGTACGTGAATAGCTGTGCTCATGCGCGGTGGCAATGATGGCCCCACCTTCCCGGCACGCTTCGTAGACACCCCACCCCGTACCATCGTCCTTACCCCCGATCTGCATCTTCCTTTGATTCTTGTGCCACGAACAGATTCGCCAGATGGCAGTGGTCTGTGCCAATTCGTTTCTGATATAAGCTTCATGGCCGATATCCTTTGTGCCAACCCCAGAAAGGATAAAAGACAGACCTTGATAGCTACAGCGCGATTTGACACCGAGATCGCCGGTACAAGTCGCTTCGGGAATTCTGGCCAGTCGATCGACCAGCTTTCGTTGGTACGCAGTCCAAGCGCCGGTGTCGTGATTACCGATTGAGGCAAAATACGGGAAGTCGGGGCCTAGTACATCGTTGATGCGTCGATCCCACGCAGTTGGATCATCTTCGTAATCAAGATCGCCCTGATGAAGCACCATGTTCGCGCCCTCGCCTTGGATAAGCGCGAGAACCGCCAAAGCGTCACTACTCGGGCCTTGATCACCAATGAAGGCAACCGTGAAGTTAGCCGGCGGAATTGTTCCAGCAACAGC
>CAXMNC010000250.1:0-6393 GCA_964194625.1 Acidiferrobacterales bacterium | reverse complement strand
GTCACCCGATGCACCGGTTTTTCATCATAGCGTCCATCATTCGAGCCCATCATGAAACGGCCCTCAGGCACGACCACCATCTCCGGGCATGTCGGGCAGTCGCGGAATGTCGAGCCTGGTTTGAATTGTTCTTTGGCCAGCCCCTTCGATACCGTTAGGCTCGCCAGCATCATGGCAATAACGAAAAGGGATCGGGGCATCGCCGCCTCCTTCGTTGTCCGATGTGCGCACTGCGAGGGTAGTATAATGCGGACCGCTACTCAAGGAGCACAAGCGCGAGCTGATGAAGGAAGCCGCCTTACGGCGGCTGGGCAAGGCGTGACGGATGTGATCGTGTGCGAAGAGCTCGGGATCAGTGCACGTCAGCTTCGCCGTTGGCGAGATGAATGCCGGCTTTTGGGTGACGATGCGTTTCCGGGCCACGGGCGCAATCGTGACGAGGAACTGACGACGCTCAAGCGGGAGCTGGCTTCGGGAAGAACTTGAGGTATCTCCTGCGATAAACAAGGTGGTAACGCAATGCAAAACATCGAGTCTGAAGTAAAAGGGCGCACACTCATTATCACGATAAACTTAGACGCGCCCACGGAACCTAGCAAGTCTGGAAAAACAGACGTAATTGCTAGCACTCGCGGTAACGTTACCGTCCTGAGTGACGGCAAGGAAACTATCAAAATGGGTGTCAACGTCTACCGCGTCCGGCAATAAAGGGAGAAAAGCAGAGTCGACGGGACTTCTTGCAGGTGAACTATAGAAATGCTGTGGCGACGCTGATTCATAACTGGGACCCTGAGCCGAACGGCCTCGCGGAATTCTGAGTGTGTCTACAAAAGACTGTCCATTTTGCGATATTCACGATCCCGTAATTTCCAATCGATTAGCGTACGTTCAGTACGATAGCTACCCAGTTAGCAATGGGCACCTATTAATCATACCGATCCGGCATGTGGCCGATTATTTTGATATGACTCCAGAGGAAAAGACTGCAGTCATGGAACTGGTGGGGCAAGGGAAAGCACTACTAGATCAGGAGCTGAAACCTGATGGTTACAACGTCGGGATTAACTCAGGCTCGGCTGCTGGACAGACGGTCATGCATGCCCACGTGCATCTCATTCCCCGGTACCGGGGAGACACTGACGATCCGCGTGGTGGAGTTCGTGCAGTCATTCCCGAGAAGCAAAAGTATTTAGAGGGGGCAATTAGGGGAATTAGGGTCAGGTCGTGATTAATTCGGCAGCACGAAGGAGATTATATGGCTGACAAGCAAGTCGATGCACGGGGACTCAACTGCCCGCTTCCGATTCTGCGTGCCAAGCAAGCGCTCGATGAGATGGACAGCGGCCAGACGGTCCATGTCCTCGCCACTGACCCGAGCTCAGTACTAGATTTTAAAGCTTTCGCCGCGCGAACCGGTCATCAACTGCTGGAGGCTCAACAAGTCAACGACGAGTTCTCGTTTCTACTGCAAAAAGCTTGAGTCGGTCCAGTCGGCATCACCTAATTCGATACAAATGAGGCTACGTAAGCCGACGTATCGATAGCAGCGGGAGGGATCCCGCCTTGATTTGTGGCCTAGCCCTGCTAGGTTTTTCTTACCTCAAATCTCCCTTCTCTTCTCTCCAACGCTTTTTCGGGTCCGTGTGTATGCGATTGTTATGGCTAGCGCCTTTCATAGTTGAAGTTCCCACTGAGCGATAGAAAGGTTTTCGCGCTGCGCCCCGGGCACTTGGCTCGCTCTTTGCATGGCTTATCTTCAGACAGATTGCTAGTGTTTCGCACCAACCAGAGGACTGCTCCACGGCAGTCGGATTTTGCGTCTGAGCGAGACGCATTCCTAGCTGGTGTTAACCGTAGGGTGTTGTAGTAATGGAACAGAAAAAGCGGGCAACAAAAGGCTACACAGGGGCTTATCGGCGCAGACAACGACGGCGTCTCCAGGCGGATCGCCGTATTACCGATCGTGCGGAACCGGACCGCCGCCAGGAATCTGGCCGGCGTGAAGAAGACAAAAAATGGGCCGCGCGTAGGGCGAAGCTTAAACCATGATGAGCGGAGTCAGGCTTGCTAGTGTGCAATTCGGGGTCGCTGGCACGCTTACGACTATAAAAAGTTAGTCTACCGCGACAATACCAGCCTCGCTTCTTCGGTGACACTCAGGACAGGCATCTTCTGGCTTAAGTACGAATCACTCGAAGAATCCGGCTGCTCCCGTTCCCGTTCATCTGACCGCCAAGCGACCGACAAGGCAAGGATTGTTCCTACAATCCCTTTGCATTTCCACCCTCCCTGGCGGTCAGATGTCGGAAGGTAGAACAATGCAGGCGACCTGCATGGATGCAGGAAGTTAGAGCAACGCATGGAGCAGTTGCCGGAGCAATTGTCGAGATGGCCGCTCTCGCACGTCCTCGACCGCTGTTCCCGACGCGGTTCTACCTCCTCCATCCATGGAGTCGTGTGCTTCGCGGCACCTGCACGTCCAGGTGCAATGGAGGAAATGCAGAAGGATTGTCTAGAACAATCCCTGCCTGAACCCACGGCACTCTCACGTCCGTGTGCATCGTACGTCAAAACCTCCCGGAGTCGGATGTCTTAGCTAGCGACATCGGATCGGGAAACAACGCGCCTTATTCAGTGGTATGACCCGCGCCACCGTGCGCCTTGAGATGGTCGTAAACAGTAACAACCCTGCCAATAAGTCATTCGTTGAATACAAATGAATCTTAGATTTAGCGGCGATCGCTGAGGCCGCGGTCAGCGGCGATTGCAGCCACAGCGGCTGTCGCATGGCAGTGCTATATTTTTTGACAGAGATCCCGCCCGCCGCTAGACACTGGAGGCATCCGGACTCAGAGTGAAGATATGTTTATGAGAACGACACTCAAGATCTTGTTTATTGTTGTGATGCCGGTTGTGGCAGTCTCGATAAACGAGTTTGCGCGCTCAAGTGAAGTGCGGAAGGTCGATTACCTCTCCGCTTTGGAAGAAGCGGTTGTTCGTGAGGTAAATCTGGCTCGGACCTATCCGAGACAATATGCTTCTTTTCTTAAGGAGTTGAAACAATATTACAACGGCAAGCGGATCGAGCGCCCCGGGGAGACTACGGTCCTAACGAAGGAAGGAGTGGCCGCCGTTAAGGAAGCGATCCGTTTCTTGCGTTCAGTCGATCCTGCGCCTTCGCTTAGCTCCTCTAAAGGCATGTCCTTGGCGGCGAAGGATCACGTCAGCGAACAAGGTCCGACAGGAGCTACTGGGCACACAGGGACAGATGGAAGTCAGCCTGCGGATCGGGTTAGTCGCTATGGGACATGGCAAGAGACCATAGGCGAAAACATCGCCTATGGCAGAAGCAAAGCCAGAGAGGTGGTGATGGGGCAAATTATAGATGATGGCGTTCCCGGCCGCGGGCACCGAGATAACATCTTCGAGCCCGATTTCCGCGTGATCGGCGTCGGTTGTGGTCCGCATGCGACCTATGAAACGATGTGTGTGATCACCTTCGCCGGCGGCTATATAGAGCGAGCGAGTGTCCAGTAAAAGTTTACGACGGCAGGAACTTATTATTTCCCTCACCGAATACTGCAAGCTCGACACCCTTGCCCTCGTGCGCCTTGCCAGATTCCTACAGCAGAAGTAAGTGTCAGAAAAAGGTCAAAGCTTGATGTTTGATATTCTCCATTATGGGCTTTGTGAGGATAGGTTTATGATCAAATATCAAGCTTCGACGCTCTTGGTTATCTTATTCTGATTAAGCAGATCAACACTCTGCGCTACGCTAGTGCTGAAACGTTTTCTCAAGACACTGCTGTATGCGATCGGCGTCCTAGGCGTGCTATATGCTGCCATGGCGGGCTGGATGTGGTGGCAAATACAGCCCGTAGATCGTCCTTCTGCCTATGAGCGTGTACTGACCAAGCGCTGGCATGATCCAACGTTGGTAGCCCATTTTCCGCCTCAAATCCCCGCACAGGCGCGGGCGGTTAAATTCCACTATCAGCAAGGCTTTCTTCAGGGGGGCTCCTCCATCGAGTTACGTTACCAGGCGCCTCCTGACCACGTCAAACAGGTGATAGAAAAGTATAAGCCGGTAGCGAGACTGGTCGTGCGCAACGATGACATGCACAACCAAAATATTGACATGTTGCACAAGCGGCATTTTCGTACTGTCGATGAAAGCGAAATAACGGCAGCACCGCTCGTTGTGTGGCTGCCCGCTGGTTTCGAGATCATAGCGCTTATTTCACGCCCGTACGTCACCGATCCTATAAGCTGGAATCACGGACAGTCAGCCGGTATCAGCGTGAGCGTGGCGAGAAACGAGCTCATATTCTGGGCGGAGGATTGGTAGCAAGACACGTTGCAACACAAGAAAATCCCCGCACAAGGGGCGGTGAAAAGGGCTTTAAAAGGCGCTAGTTCGTCCAGAAACACCACCGATTCTATTGGTACCGTCACGGAAAGGAGGAACATCATGGGACAGAAGGTCGGCAAGAACATCGTCATTTGCCTCGATGGGACGGGCAATCAATTCAAAGAAGAGAACTCCAACGTTGTAAAGCTCTTTCGAGTACTGAAACGCGACCCGCGAGTGCAGGTGGCCTATTACGATCCCGGCGTGGGCACCCTGGCGGACCCACACTACAAGACACCGGTCGCCAAGAAACTTAACGAGGCCTTTGGCCTCGCATTCGGCCGCGGCCTCACGAGGAACCTCGAAGAGGCCTATTCCTATTTGATGGAGCAGTATGAAACGAATGACCGGATCTTTCTGTTCGGGTTCAGTCGCGGTGCGTACACCGCCCGCGCCCTCGCCGGTTTTATTCGTTCCTGCGGTCTCCTGGAGGAGGGGTGCCAGAATCTGATCCCCTACGCGATGAAGCTGTATAAGACGGAGAAGGTAGACTTTGAGACCCTTCAGAAGTTCAAAACTACCTATGGGAGGACGTGTAAGATCCACTTTCTGGGTCTCTGGGACTCGGTGAGCACCTTCGGATGGATATATGACCCTGTCTTTTTGCCTTACACCACGAACAACAAAAGCGTTCAGGCCGTTCGGCATGCACTCGCGATCGACGAGCGGCGAGCGTTCTTTCGCCAGCTGCACTGGGGTCTCAAACACCGCGACAGGCAGAATATAAAGGAGGTCTGGTTTGCGGGTGTCCACTCAGACGTCGGCGGTGGCTATCCAGAAAACGAGTCCGGGCTGGCGAAGATCGCTCTCAAGTGGATGATCGAAGAAGCGTGCGGCAAGAAATTCGGTCTTAAGATCGACGAAGAAAGGTACAACCGCTACGTTTTGGGAGAAGATGAGGATAAGGAATACGTGGAGCCCGACCACTCCGCAGACGCGCACAAATCGCTCAAGGGACCCTGGTGGGGTGTGCAATTTCTTCCCCAGCGTGTCTGGCTTCCTTTAGAAAAGCGTAAAGCTCTCCGCTTCCCGGAACAGCTGCGGCCAATTGAGGAAGGCGCAACCCTGCATCACAGTGTGCTGAGTCGGATAAAGATAGGCACGTATAAACCCGCGAATCTTCCTTCATCGGATGAGGACGAGCTCCGAAAACGGTTCAACATTGAAGGGTCGCCGGAAAGCAGTGGCGTAGCTTGATCGCGCTCGACGTGGGTTTACGAATGAAAGGGCAGAATTAGGGTCAGGTCTTGAATCGTGAATTCGTAAACAGGGTCGCTAGGCGGGGATTGTTCCCAACAATCCTACTGCATTTCCTCTATCTGTGGAGTCAGATGTTCTGACGTGCACGGCAGAGATTGTTCCCAACAATCTTTCTGCATTTGCTCCGTCTCGACAATTGCTCCGGCAACTGCTCCATGCGTTGCTCTAACTTCCTGCATCCATGCAGGTCGCCTGCATTGTTCTCGGTTGCTGCTCCTGGCGCAACTCTACCTTCTCCGTCCCTGGAGTCGTACCTTCCGACATCTGACCGCCAGGGAGGGTGGAAATGCAAAGGGATTGTAGGAACAATCCTTGCCTTGTCGGTCGCCTGGAGGTCAGACGCACTAATGCCGCGAGTTCAGGACGAATAGGCGTGGCCGACAAGAAGACCAAAAGACTTTACGCAGATCCTGAAAACCAGGCCGAGATGTAAAGACTAGATCCATGGCGACCGCTCGAAAATTTTGTTATGTGGCGCTATCTACCCGAGTATATCGAGCGTCGAAGAATCTTTGCCAATCGGACCATCGTCCATCGTCAGACGGAAATTTCGGATGATCGAATCGCGCAATCGAGAATTGTCCTTGGTCGGTCTGATATCGAATTGCATCGACCAATTCTAACTGGTCTTTG
Source organism: Acidiferrobacterales bacterium (assembly GCA_964194625.1). Taxonomy (GTDB): domain Bacteria; phylum Pseudomonadota; class Gammaproteobacteria; order Acidiferrobacterales; family SPGG2; genus SPGG2. The sequence goes on along the minus strand of CAXMNC010000250.1, from coordinate 89 downwards.
TATGCTTGACGTTGCCCATCGGGAACTTGTTTCGGATCCGCGTCTGACCACAATTGCGCACTGCGCATAGCTGAAATGATTTCCTCGCG
>CAXMNC010000249.1:0-6238 GCA_964194625.1 Acidiferrobacterales bacterium | reverse complement strand
CGGATAGTCGCGCAAGGCCTTGCGGGCCCTGATAAATTCGACAATCTTTTTGGCGATCAGCGGAAAGATGCCGAGCAGCGTAAAAGAAATTATCAGCCCCGGCGATAGGATCCCGCTCAAGCTTTCGATCTTTGCGATCTGGGTGCCCGCATTGACGTAGACGATGGTGCCGGCGAACATGCCAATCTGGCTGACGAGGTAAAAGACTAGGGTGCGAATCGGCGTCAACCCCATGACCAAGTTGATAACGAAGAACGGAAATGCCGGTACCAACCGCAGGGTAAACAGATAGAACGCGCCGTCTTTTTTTATGCCGTCATTGATTGTCTGCAGGCGATCACCGAACTTACTCTGAACCCAGTCGCGCAGGATGAAGCGTGATAGCAGAAAGGCCAGGGTCGCGCCGATGGTGGACGCGAACGAGATAATCACCGTGCCCCAAAGTAGACCGAAGACCGCCCCACCTACCAATGTCATGATTGCAGCCCCCGGTAACGACAGACCGGTCACGGCGACATAGATGACAAAAAAGATAAGGACCGTCTGCCAAGGATTGGCTTGGTAGTAGGCCATAACGTTTGCTTGCTGTGCCTTGAAAAACTCCAGGCTGAAATACTGACCGAGATCAAAGGCAAAGAAGGCAACGACTAGGGCGACGATAACGACTACAACTAGAATTTTTTTTATGCTCACTCGATACCTCGCGGTCTAGGATCGTTAGTGGGCGCGGCCTACTGACTCCCTGACGTGGTAGTGCTATACGTGGTTATACCAGGGTCATCAGGTGCAAGAAAGGCCGCGGCGCCGAGTTTCAACGTCTTTCCGCTGGTCGCGACGTCCCACGTTGGACCGACATGCCGGCACGTAGTTCATGCCGTCGAGCCGTGAAACGGGCGGGCGTCGGGGATTGCTACGGATTAGTAAGCTGACAAGGGTTGCCTTGATGCTCGTGGACACTGGCCAACTGTCCAACCCCAGTTTCTGTATTCCAAGCAGTAGGTACGGCTTTAATTCTGAACGCAGTGAAGGCAAAGCTACTATTCGCTTGTTTGCCGCCCGCGACCTTACTAATGTCGGTTACGAGTCTGCGCAATCCGAGTAACGTCACCTGCTCCGGCTTTACAAATACCTTGCGCCATTGCGCCCCACAGAACCAGCCTAGTGTTACGTCGTCCTGCACCACGTTATAGCCGATGCCCCTGGTGCCCTCGAAGCTGCAATACTCGCCGGTGGCCTTGAGACGTGGGGGTCGTTTTTTGGACTTCGACTTAGACCTGGTTAGCGTCGTGCCCACGCGTTTGACCTTATTTTTTTCCCGCGTGAGGTCTTTTATCTGGCGCTGATACGCCTTCGGCAGAAATTTCGCATACTGTTTGCCGGTTTGTGCCGCACGCTTGGTCTTTTGCACCAGTTCTTTCTACTTTTCATTCGCCTTAGCCAACTTATATTCATTACCGGCCTTATCTATTCCTAACAAAGTCGACTTCTCATGGTTGTAGACGAAAGTATCGCCGCCACTATTCTGTATCTTGGCGCAACTGCCATCGACGCTAATGGTACCGTCAAATTCCAGTGTGGTCGCAGCACTGGTCCTAGGCAAAAAAGCACATACAGTGATGACGGCGACCAGGATCTTTTTGGTAAGCATTGATCAGCTCTTTGATAAGTGATTCGGTTACGCTACCCGGCTTTTCGGGGGCACGCAAGCGACGGCGTCGGCAGGCACAAAGCTCCGCGGCCAGACCATTTGTTTTGACCGACCATTGCAGGTTTTTTTGACTCGCAAAATAGCGCTTCACCGGGTAAGAACAGGATTTCGAAATATGGTACGGTATCGTCTTCACCCGGCTGTTGAATACGCGATCGCCACACCTTACCGATATAAGGGGAGAAGCAATGAAGACCACCATCATAGTCACCATGTTTATTGCGTTGATAATTTCTAATAGCGCATACGCTGACAAGATGTTGGTTATTAAGATGGAGGATGGGCAGGAGATGTATTTTGGCAAAAATAGGTTTGCTACCGGTGAGAACGGACGAACCGACATGTATCGTGATGGAAACAAGTGTGCCCTTCTTCGTCATGACGACAAGTCTCAAACGGTGAATGACTGCCAAACAATGTGGACAGAGTTTCAGCGCATGATCGATGACATGATGAAAAAACATGGCATGACGCAAGCTAGTATGATGGGCAACATGCCTAAGGGCTCATCAGAGGTCCGGAAAATCGGCAACAAAGTTGTCGCTAAATACAATACGGTTTGCTACGAAGCGGGGCAATGGGGCGAGATCATGGCTTGCTTTTCTCCCAAGGTGTACAACCTTATCAAGGCGACCGTGGGTGTCGATCCACAAGCGTGGATGAAAGACTTCCACATGGACAAGATGCCCGGCAAGAACCTTACAGAACAGGCATTGGATAAGTTGCAGCGCAATGCCTTCTTGATGTTCAGGGCAGATTATCTCAGTGCATCAGGCCTCAATCCGTTTTTCGTCTCTAGCATGCCAGATGCAAAGGTTAAGCAAATGGTGAAAGATGCGAAGGCCCGTGGCGAACCACCGTCCGAAATAAACGTTGTAGCGATAGAAACGAAATCAATGGACATTAACCGCCACAGTTTATACAAGAAGCTACCGCTAAGAGAGTTTATCGCCGGTGGTATGGGAGGTGGCTCGGGTGACGACATGAGCACTGGCGGTATGCCAGCGATGACTGGCGGCGATCTGAATCTGGAAGAATTGATGCAGCAACAGGGCGTCGCGGATACTCAATCGATACCTAAGGAGAATGAAGAGAAAAAGAAAAAACTGACTTTTAAGGAACGGATGAAGCTTCTAAAGGATAAGGCTAAGGCAAAACTCAAGAAGGCAGAAGAATAGGAATCGACCTATCCCGCTAACTCAGTCGTTTGTGGCCGGCGGCTGAACCTGGGCGATCGCCTGATTGATGAGGTCGATGCACCACATTGGATCTTCGCGTGTGTGGTCCGGCGCCGCACCTATCATAGTAAGTGCGCCGCGCATGGGAGCAGGTAACGCCTGTTACATCTGCAACAAGGTCGCCAACAATCGATGAAGCTGTTCCCGATCTTCGGATGGCAATTGTCCGTCGGTAAACCAGTTTTCTGCCAGTGGAGACTGGGTTTTGGCAAGCTCCGCCGCCGCGAGTATTAGCGTTTTATCGTCCATACCGCCCGATTGAGCCATCGCAAGGGGTGAACTACGCTATCGGCGAGGGAGGCCCGGCACTTTAGGCGGGGGATTGGGGCAAGTTCGGCCCTCTCCCTGCTACCCGATTTACCAGCCAAAATTTCCCGCTCGCCGACCGAGTAGGTTACGATTGGGCAAAGGAAGCAAAGATATGAATAAAATGGTGCTTTAAGACTGGCCAAACTCTTTAAAGGTGCTAGTTTTGTCGTCAAATAGGTCCAATTGATGAGCAAACCTCGGTAAAACAGCGAAAAAATCTGGTCAACAATGGATGCATCAAAAAAATGGGCCCGAGAATGGGGGCTGGTCGTGGTCGTAATGCTGATGAGTCTCGGGGCAAATCTGCCGCGTGGGTTTGCTGAGCAGTGGGGCGTCGATCGCAAATATCTTCTCGGCGGGCTGATCGCGCTCGTCGGCATCTCACTGGTCCGATATTTGAAGTTCACCCTGATCCTGGTCGTGGTGATACTCACTGTCGGCGCCAATCTGCCAGCCGAAATTGCCGAAGAGTTGCATGTCAATGCGGACATTATGTTGTTTGCGCTTGTTGCCATGGTTGTTGTCTCTTTAGCTAGCCTTATGTTCAAGCTGCCCACTGGCCTCGATGATTCGGGCAAAACCAAACGCGCCCATGGCACGGTCGCTTTGTTCAACGCCGTCTTGCGGGGCCACGTATCAGTAGCCCAACAATTACTTAAAGCTGGTGTCAATGTTAATGTCCGTACCATGAACGGACAAACGCCCTTGATGGCGGCGGCTGGCAAGGGTTACTCGGATCTAGTCAAAGTTCTGGTCGATGGTGGTGCCGATGTTAATGCCAGGGATGGTCGGGGCGACACTGCCCACAAGATTGCTCTCGAAGGCGGGTACACGCGTGCGGCCGAGATCTTGAAGGAAGCCGGGGCTCAAACCTAATTAACACACTTAATTGGCAACAGCACTCCCCTACGCCATAACACTGGTCGTTACCGGCCGTCGGAGACAGACGAACGGCGGCTCGCGTGTGGTCGATTGGCCCTAAATCGACTATGTTTTTAGAAGGCTGGTTGCTATTTTCCAACTCGGACGGATTGAGTCAGCGTTCATGCCAGGGAGCCCATAGATGAAGGTCAAATTTCTCGTTCTCGCCGTCCTTACTGCCATCACCCTCTCTCTGATCCCCGTTGAGCCGGTATCGGCTGGTTGGTATGTGGGCGGTGCTATCGGCAATGCGGACGACGACGAGCTAGATGATGACGACAGTGGCGCCAAACTACTAGGCGGTTACCAATTCAACGAGTACTTTGGTGTAGAAGGTGCCTTTGTAGATTTGGGTGACTTTGACATCCCACTTTCGACCGATACCCTGTCGCAAGAAGGGGTGACGATACAAGCCGTTGGTCGCTACCCACTTGGTGACCACTTTTCAGTTTTCGGTAAGGCTGGTTTCTTCCGATGGGACGTGGAGACTTCAACCGCGGATGACGATGGCACCGACAATACATTTGGATTCGGTGGTGAATATCGTCTTAATGATAACTGGGCACTGCGGGCAGAGTGGGAGCGTTTCAGCGATGTCAGCGGCGGTGATATCGATATGATTTCATTCGGTGCCACCTATAGCTTTGCGCCGGGCTATGCCCGCCCGAAGGAGCGGCCGGCCAAGAAAGCCAAGCCAGAACCCGCCGCGCCAGCCATCGCAGAGCCTGCACCGGCACCAAAGCCCAAGAAGGACCCAACTCTGATGGCGGCCGAACAGGGCGATGCGAATGCCCAGTTCAAGCTCGGTCATTTGTATAGCATCGGCAAGGGTGTGCCTAAGAGCGATAGCGAAGCGATCAAGTGGTATCGCAAGGCAGCAGGCCAAGGACACGCTAGAGCGCAGTACAATCTTGGCGCCGCCTATGCCAACGGTGCCGGCGTAAGATCGAACAAGAAAACCGCGATCGATTGGTTCTTTAAAGCCGGTCGATCTTTCGTGCGCGACGGAAAACGCGATCTAGCAATCGTCGCCGTCGATACGATCGAGCGTCTGTCACCTGGGAATCGCAAAGGCAGCCAGCTACTTACTGAGATCCGTAGTAAGTTCGGTCAGTAATAAATCTAGGCCACGCGCAATGCCAGCCGTGCACTCGTGTATGGCAGAAAAGAACCATTACATTCCTTCAAGACGGAAAAGCGTGCCGCTTCCCTGATGGACAACATAGAGTTCGCCATTCGCGCCTTCACCGAAAGATACATAGCCAAACGCGATAAGATTTGTATGTTGAGCTGCCTGCCACCCCCCTGTTCCATCCGACATAACGTCCCAAAAATTCCCGGTACAAAAATCGGTTAACATGTAACGGCCGATGAGCGCTGGGAACAGACTGCCGCGGTAGACGTAACCCCCGATTACGGAACAGTCACCACTGGCGTGAGAATATGCAATGATGGGAAATGTAAATGAGCTACTCGGTCCACAGCCGCTAGTATTGAAAGGATCGTTACCCTCGAAACAGCGCCAACCATAGTTTTCACCGCCGGCTGATGTCGCTGATTGAAAATCGATCTCCTCATGGGAGGCTTGGCCTACGTCGCCAATATAAAAGTCACCGGTGAGGCGATCGAAGCTCGATCGCCAAGGGTTGCGTAGACCGATGGCCCAAATCTCATCGCACGCGCCTCCTGGCCCGTCGATAAAGGGGTTGCTGGCAGGAATGGAATAGTTGCCGCTGCCGTCAGTCCCCACACAATCGGCTGGACTCCCGGAACCCAAATCGACGTCGATGCGCACAACCTTTCCAAGGAGCAGGCTCGTGTTCTGTGCTCTGTTGCCTGGATCCCCACCTGAACCGCCATCTCCTAGGGGGATATAAAGCAAACCATCCGGTCCAAAATGAATGTCCCCCGCATTGTGATTCGAAAAAGGCTGGCCAACGGTCAAAAGAATGACTTCGCTGTTAGGATCGGCAATATTGGGATTAGCCGTTACCTCGAAACGTGAGATGCGCGTACGCCTGACCCCGGCCGGCTCGGTGTTGGTGTAATTCACATAGAAAAA
>CAXMNC010000248.1:0-2129 GCA_964194625.1 Acidiferrobacterales bacterium | reverse complement strand
TTGGACGTCCTGGAACCAATCGAAGTGCAGTCGTTTATCGATGAATCATCGAATGAAAAAAAAGCATCCCTCGCATTGAATGATTATTTGCGTCTCGCGTTATCGCAGAATCTGAAAAACGAGTCTCAAAGCGGGTAGATTCCGAATAGCGATAATTTAATACTAAACGGCGCCGTGATTGTTAATTTCGTCCGATGACTGAGCATCGAAAGTCACAGGGCAACGCCGCCGACAGCCAAAAAGGACATTTGTCAGGGACGACTAGCTACGGCGAATAAGCCGGGTCAGACTCTGCTTCGCGAGCGGGTCACTACGTTCGTCAGAGTTGCGTGAGGTCGCCTTGCCAGAGAATTTCTGGGGCAAGATGGTATTTCTGCAAGGCTTCGGTAATCGCTTAGGAAGAAAAATTCTACTTGTGGGAATTAGTGTCTATCATTGAGCGGTCGGTACGGGGCACGACATCGTCAGCACTGGCATTCACAGAGAATGGAGCCGCGATAACGATAATGAGAACGAAAGTCGAAAGGCGCATTCTGAATCGGCTGAATTCAATTATTGAATCGTAGCAACCACATCCCATTCCCCACAGACTCGGCACACCGTACCCTCGACGGCACCGCAGCCATCACCGGCACTTCGACTTCAGGGACCCCGATACCTTCCTTTACGATTGAATCACTCTGCCGGTTGGTTGGATACTGCTGGCAAGCGCCTCTTGTTTTAAACTGTTTTCCCCAAGTTCAATCGAGTCCGTCCTTTTAATTAGTTAGTAGATGATCCCTTAGTGCGCGAATATGTTCGGGACCGGTCCCGCAACAACCGCCAACGATCTGTACGCCGTACTTCTTAATCCAGCTTGCGGCTCGTGCGGCATACTCCTGTGGTGAACAGATCTCCTCAAAATTCCACTCCGGCATCAGGAAGCGTCCGGTTTCGGCGTAGGCGAGCTTTGGACCTGACCAGCGGTTTCCCAGTACCGCTAAAGCTGGTTCGATGTCACTCACCTGAGTGTGCATGATGCCCGCAGCCTCACCACCAAGCGGGCTTAGCGTGTTAACCAGTGTGGCAAAATCATGAGCGCTGTCGGTGCTGTCGGTGCTTTTCCAGCGTAAACTTTTAACATCAATGCCGTCTTCAGCCATCATCGTACTGTAACCGATCCACACCGGAAGACCCGTAGAGACGGCCGCTTTGATGACCATGGTTGCGTTTTCGATGTCCCTCATCATTTCCGCAATGATAAGGTCCACACCCGCCTCCGCCAGCACTTCAGCTAGTTCCTGGTAACTGACTTCCGCGTGCTTATCCAGCACTACTTCGCGATTGCCTTGTAAAGGCGGCATACTGGACATGGATCCGGCAATCCATACGTCGCCATCGGCGGCATTGTCGCGTGCCTCTTTAGCGATTTGCACGGATTTGAAGTTCAGCGCTTTGGCTTCATGCCCCAAATTGATGCTTTCCAGAACATGTCTTGCGGTGGAGTAGGTGTTCGCCGTAATGACCTGCGAACCTGCACGGATATAGTCTTCGTGTACCTGACGTACTTCATGAGGATGGGTTTTGGTGGTTAACCCGCTCCAGACATTCGGATCCAGTGGGACGCCCCGTTTCTGAATTTCGGTACTGACACCGCCGTCAAGCAGGATGATTTCATTATTGTCTAGTCGTTCACTTAAAGTAGCCATATCTGTATTCTTGCTGCAGGTTGAATATTGAAGGGGCTTGTGATTAGCTCATGAACCATTGTAGTGAGTTTCAAATGAAACGCCTACTATCCCGCGTGCCTGTTCAAAGGGGTCAGACACAAGAACCGCTGCGGTGTAGAGAGAAACGGGTGAGGGAATAAATGCGGTTAGTTGTGTTTCAACATATCGACTGCGAACATCCTGGATCATTGAGAACGTTCCTGCGCAACGACCGGATCCCATGGGACGCCATCAACCCTCACCGTTCTCGTACATCCATCCGAGGCGCGACTGTGCCTCGGCGTTGCCTTGTTCCGCGAGCGGTTTGAGTTGTTGGATTGCAGTATCGTAATCGCCTCGTTCCAACGTAGCTTGCGCACCGGCAAGGTCCGCCTGCGCCACAAACACGAACCCAACGGCAAGCAACGAGCAGCCAGATCA
>CAXMNC010000247.1:0-8618 GCA_964194625.1 Acidiferrobacterales bacterium | reverse complement strand
GACAGAAATGGACAGCATTCCTGACGAAACAACTGCGCCAGAGCTTCCGGCAAAACCCTCCATCGCCGTGCTCCCGTTTGCGAACATGAGCGCAGATCCTGAACAAGAGTTCTTCGCCGACGGTATTGCTGAAGATCTGCTTTAGTCACAGTGCGAGCGACAAAAGCCCGCCGGAAGATTCACATTGAATCGGCTCAGATAGACATTCTATCTATCTCGATGTAACCGGTGAAGGTCCGCTAATTGGCTACGACAAGCCGTTAGGCGCAAAGGGCCGTTATGGGTCGTTTCCAGACATTCACAAACGGCTGCTTTCGGCCAGTTGCGGTCATTCGAGCTGGCCGAAAATGAGGCCGCTCGAACCCATCACTAGAACCTGAGAGAATAGGTGTTCGCAATCGTCAACGCCCACTTGGCGCGGCTCTACGACACCCAAGGCCGCTACGCCGAGGCCGAGCCATGAGAGCCCCTCTTTGCGGGCGAAGCAGTCGGGTGAGTAATGAGGGCAAGCCCATGATGATCAAGGTTAAGTGAAGAGAGATAAGCTTCAAGCCGTGCTTTTTTAAACCCTTTTATGTAAACGAGGATGAAGGAGGAAAGGAGATGGTGACTCGATCCGTGTTTCGTTATGTCGGTGCCGCCGCCTTGTTTGTGACGGCGTTAACGATTGTCTGGCCGGATGCGGCGTTGAGCTACCCCGCGTTTGGAGGGCAGCCCTACGTTAGCGACGCGGGGCCGTTTTGTACCGGTTGCCACTCGTCTACCGATGCCGGTTACCAGCCGGAGCTTCCTGCCGACGAGTCCGGCAAGCTGGTGTTTACAGAAAAGCATTACAAGGCGCTGGGAGAGGGTACCGGCGCATTCAAGCTTTTGAGCGCGGACGAGCGGCGTAAGCTGCTGGCGCTTGCCAAAAAGATCGATGCGAATGCCTCGGTAAGCTTAGACGCCCCGAAGTCGGCGGCGACGGGTGAGACGATTACAGTGACGGTTACGGCCCGCGGCGGCATTGGGCCGCAGGTCGGCATCATGCTCGTCGATGAACCGCTGCGCTATCAGGCCCGGCCGGTCCAAGGCGCTGGGTGGTTCATCGTTGGGCCGCCCCAGGTCATCGGCCCGGATGGCAAACAGCAAACGACCTGGGTAGATCGGCGCTACAACAAGCAGTCGACGAATCTGAACTTTATCCTGATTTACGACGTGACTTCTGACCCCTCGCGTAACAGTTATCCCACGATGAAAGTATCCTATAAGCTGCGGGCGCCTCAGGACTCAGGTGAGTACCGGATGACCGCCGCGTTTCTTTACGGCACCGCCGATCCCGATGAGATGAAAACGGGCAAATATGTGAACCCGCCGGGTGGCATCACGGCGCCGTCCGGCCGCGTGCAGTTTTCCAACGTCGTAAAAGTGCGCGTCAAGTAACTCAACCGTACGAGGGATCTTCGTGCGGCTAAAGCGATTCTGGCCGCTCTTCTTGGCGGGGCTGCTAGTTAGCGCAGTTGCTGTCTTTGCGGCCGGGATCGCCATCACCGATCGTCTTGGGCAGGACAACGAGTTTTGCATCGCGTGCCACTTGAGCGAGCGTAAGCGTCTGCATCAGGAGAAATTCACGACTTTTTCCCCGGTCCAAGGATGGGTCACGACGCTGGCAGCCGCGCATTATGTGGGCGCAAAGCCGAAAACCTTTACGTGCGTGGATTGCCACAACGGCGCCTCCATCGAAGACAAGCTACTGATAAAAGCCCAGGCAGCGCGCGATACGGTGGCGTACTTCATGGGCGCGTTTAAGGAACCCGACCACATGCGCTTTGCGCTCGGCAACCGCCTTTGTCTCAATTGTCACATAACCGGTGGTCGGAACCCGGACAAGGAGACGGCGTTTCACAACGCTTCTCACCACACCGATTTGCCGCTCATCTGTTATGAATGTCACACGGTTCATCCACGGGCTGATTTCGATACGGGGTTTCTGAGGCGAGAGACGGTTCAGCCGTTGTGTAATAACTGCCACGCGCGCCTGGAGTCGTGAGACGGTTAACCCACCCGCCTCGCTATCACGGCTTGGGCAGAGTGTAGGTGCGGCCTATCGGCTGGAAAGCCCAAAATTGCGACTACGTAGCTCAAAGCCTCTAGCCAAATCATTGCCGCCTCCGAATTTTTTGCGTTGGTCCAGAGAGAACAGCAAATAGGCAGTAGGGCGTCAATAGGCTCTAGCAACGGCGTCAGCATCTGGCTAACTTCAGCCATAACCCCGAATGACGGCTAGGGTCGTTTCCAGACATTCGCGAACGTCTGCTTTCGGCCATACGCGGTCATTCGCATGCTGTTACGCTTTGACCAAATCGGATTCACGATCGCGAGGCAAATCCGGTTATGTTTGTTCGGACATGCCGATCATTAACGCCCTTCCTTCTGACGCCTCCCAATCACCTGCGACGATCGACCGGTAGTCACTCGGTTGGTAGGGCACGAATAGTTCCTTCAGCGGTGCAAGGATGCCGCGCTTGCGCAGCGGATTGGCGCCGAAGTCCTGCAGTAGCTCATCGTGGTAATGCAACATGTGCAAGAGGAGACGGGCGCCACGGGAAGCACTGAAGGGCATCCAGCCTCGCTTCCAGACCTTCAATTGGGCGATCTCCGCCAACATGGATTCCCGGCTAGGAACAGCATGCCGGCCCGCGATCAGTTCGGCCAACCAGCGCGCTTGTAGACAATAAGTGAGAACGCTGAGGAATGTTGAAGCGCGACCGATGAAAACCAGGTTCGGCAGATCCGAATGTAGCATGTGTCGGTAGAGATAGAAGCCGTCCTCGTCCGTAGCCAAAGCCTCGTGCGCTTCGTTCGGGAGGAAGCTGTAATCGCTTTTCCAGCCGGTGCCAAACACCACGCAGTCTACCGCCAGTGTGTCGCCATCCTGCAAGGTGATGCCATCCCGGGCGAAGGCTGCGATCTCCGCGCGGTGCGCTGTGATGCGACCCTGTCGGATCAACCGGTAAAGCTCGGGGCGGGGCACCATGGTGGATTCGCCGAAGCAATCGATGTCCACGGGCTTTGAAGGCACTAGGTTTTTGCCGTTCGCGATCTTCGTTCCGAGCCGGCACTGGAAATATAGAAGGAGCTCCACCAGTCGCCAAAAGATCCATACCAGCGGCTTGCCGATGCCGTGCAGCCCACGTGCGACTGGGCTCGGACGCGGGTAGGGTGTAATCAGCGCACCGGTCATCCGGCTCAACATGCCCCACTTGAAAGGTAAGATTCCGCCCAGGTTACGCGGTACCGGCCAGTGCGCTTCGCGGAAGACAAGGTGAACCTCCTTGGCCACGGCCGCCGCCTCCAAAGCAGCATCTGTGGCACTTTTGCCATAGCCAAGTACGGCCACTCGCTTGCCCTCAAGAGGAGCGCGCGTCTTCACCTGCGAGATGTGCAAGACCTCGCCCTGAAACTCCTCCTGCCCGGGAAAATCGGGCATGTTAGGAATATTAGAATAAAGACCAGTCGCTATTATGACCAGGTCGAAGTCTTCCTGTCGGGTCCCGCCGTCCTCCTCAACAGACACGGTCCAGCCCGGCGCACCATCGGTCCGCTGCGCCAGTTCCACCAGCTGTGCCCTGAGGCGGATGCGCGAGCGGATTTCAAAGTAATCAGCATAGTCCTCCAGGTACTGCTGGAAGACGGGCCCCGGCGTGAAGTTCGGTGTGCCCTCAGGTAGCGGCCAATCCGGGAACTGGTAGAGTTCCTTCTGCGTCTGCACACCGAAATTGGAATAGCCATCCGCCCAAACGCCGCCTAGTCGTTCGGCACGCTCGTAGATGACGCAGTCGAGCCCTTCCGCCAGGAGGGTCTTCGCCGTGGCGAGCCCGGCTACCCCTGCCCCAATTATTGCGACGCGCTCTACGTTCTGGAAATTCACCTGCGAGCCACCTCTCCGTAGTCCGGCCCGGAATCGCGTCCGAGCTAGGTCAGCACAAAATCGGTTTGTTAGGCGGTGCGCCTCCCGAAAACCAACCAAACAATCAGATAGGCAACGGATCCGAGGATCCAAAAAGCCAGAACATATGACCCAAAGAGAGTCCAAAGGGCGAAGGCCCAAAGGGCATAGTAAAGGCCTATGAGTCTCCTGCCCCGATTACCGCTGGCGAAAACGCGTACGGTCTGTTGCCGGTAAAGATAGAACCCGTGCAACAACCCCAGGACGGCACCTAAAGTGCTTCCAATCCATACGAAAACGTCCATTTAGAGACCTTTGCCCTATGGCCGGTTCGACTACGGTCAAGCACCTACATAATACTAAACAGAATTCCCGAATAAGCCCAACCGGCTGTCGGAACGCTCGCACGAATTGCCACTGCGGACTAATACCACAGTGTCGAGGGGCACCGAAATCACTGCCGAACTGCCCGGAATCACGCATAGTCTCGAATGGCGGCTTTGGGTCGTTTCCGGACATTCGCAAACGACTGCTTACGGCCAGTGGCGGTCATTGGCCTTGGGGTACAGGCTATGTATTTTTGGGTTGAGCCTGACTATTAGCCTGAGGCCCGGGGAGCCAACCATACAAGGGGTTATGTCCCTGTAACCCGTCCCGTTTAAAACCTCTGTACCAGTAAATTCAGCCGTTTTTCCGCGATTTCCACGGCCGCCTGGTAACCTCTAAGTCATCTGTAACCTATCTGTAAGCGATCTGTAAGTAGCCCTCTGGCAGGATGTTGCTATCTAGACCTATAGGTTTCTCACCAACCGCTAGGGGGCAACATGGCAAACGGGCAGGTTCTACGCAAAATCAAGGCATCAACCCGCCGGGCGATCCTGATGCTCGCCTCCATAGCCGCCCTGAGCGCCTGTGGTGGCGGAGGCGGAGGCGGAGGCGCACTCCCACCAGCGGCGCCCCCAGATATCTCCGGGGTGTGGGCGGGGACGTGGGCAGGCATGGACCCCGTGGCAGGGCCGGTCACAGGCAATTGGGAGGCCGAGATAGTCCAAACTGACTCCGGGATCACTGGAGCGGCGACGCTCAGCGGCGATATCGACTGTCCGGATGGCAGCGTTACGGGATTAGTGGATGCTGATGGGGTCTCCGGTACGTTCTCCCGTCCTCCGTGTCAGCAAAATGAGTGGGTCCTGACAGCGGTCAACATTGGCGAGAGAAGTGCCAGCGGCATCTGGACCAAGCCGGCTAGTAATGCCCAAGGGACATTTACCGGGACCCAGATTGCCAAGCTCGACGGCCCCCGTATCGCCTTCGTCAACCCCCCAGGGGGACGACCCGGGGCCTTGGTGACGATCGTGGGAACAGGCTTCAGCCCCGTCGCAATGGATGACGTCCTAGATTTCAACGCAACCCCTGTGACGGCGCTGCTGACAGCAAGTGCCACCACGCTCACTACACGAGTGCCGAGCGGGGCGAAAACAGGCCCGCTGTCCCTGACCACACCCGAGGAAACAGCCATCAGTCCTCGGTCCTTTAACATGGATGTGTCCTTTCCGAGTCCGTTTAAGACCGCCGACATCGTCGTTGGCTTCGTTCCCGAAGGTGTGGCCGTCAGTCCTGATGGCCGAAAGGCATATGTCTTGAACAAGGTGGATGGCACCGTAAGCATGCTCAACACAGCCACGAATCGGGTGATCATCTCATCGCCCGTGCATCCAACGTTGACCGTGCCGGCCCAGGCTGTCGCCGTGAGCCCTGATGGGAGGCGGGTGTATGTGGCCGGCGGCACTAATAGCATCGCAGTGCTGGACGCGGCCAACATTAGCTTGCGTGACACCATTCCTGTTAACGCCGTCGGGGGAACCGAACCCAATCCGCAGGGTCTTGCCGTAAGCCCGGATGGGCGGCTGCTGTATGTTTCGGATAATCGGGATGGAGGCGCCGTCACCGTTTTGGACATCGCCACAAAAACCGTGGTTACCAGTATCTCCATGGGCCCAGGGACCATGCCTCTCGGTGTCGCCGTGAGCCCTGATGGACAACGGGCATACCTCGCGTTCGCCGGTCTTGATGTGGTCAAGGTATTTGAGCCTTCGACCAACAATGTCACAGCCACCATTCCCGTTGGTTTACGTCCGGTAGGTATCGCTGTGAGTCCCGATGGGGGAAAGGTCTACGTTACCAATGAACTTGGCGACTCCGTCAGTGTGTATGACACTGCTACGAGCCAAATAACGACGACACTCGTCGGCATTGCCCCCACAGGAATTGCCATCAGTCCGGATGGCAGACGGGTCTATGTTGCAAACAGAGGCAGCGATACGGTGAGTGTCATGAGCGCGGCGACTGATCAGGTCATTGCCACCGTCACTGTAGGGTCCGGACCAGTAGGCATAGCCATCAGCCCTGACGGCAAACGAGCCTATGTGACGAATTCCGTGGACACCGTGTATGAGCTTGGCGGACCGCTTACTCTTACCATTGCGAAAGCGGGCACGGGTATCGGCACGGTAACGTCCGCTCCCGCAGGCGTTACATGCGGAACCAGCTGTCAGGCGAGGTTTGACTTCGGCACCGTCGTTGCCCTCACCGCAGCCGCCGGCGGCGGCTCAAACTTCTCGCGCTGGAGCGGAGATGCAGATTGTAACGACGGGACGGTGACCATGAGTGCCAACAAGACTTGCACTGCTGTCTTCAACAGCAACTCCCCACCCCCCGCTCCGCCACCTGGCGACGAGTGCTTCATCGCCACCGCGGCCTATGGGAGCGCGATGGTCGATGAGGTGGTTACCCTAAGAGAGTTCCGAGACAGACACCTTTTGACAAACGCGATTGGAAGAGAATTCGTGCGCCTGTATTACACGTACTCACCGCCCATCGCCGACTACATCAGGCAGCACGAAATGCTTCGGACCGCCGTGCGCCTCAGCCTTTGGCCTGTCGTCTACGCGATCAAGCATCGCCACAACGCGTTCGGAGTAATGCTGATCGGCGGGCTCATAATCATCTGGCAAACTCGGGCCAGGCGAAACCTTGTCTCAGCCGAAAGGACGAACGGGACAAGCTCATGAAAAGGACAGCCGCCGAACGAGATCTGTCGCATCTTGGCCCAAGCGCTTTGCTTGTGCTCATCGCTGATGGCAATAGGAGTGCTCGTCTATGTTTCTTCATCCATGGCAACGAAGACCGGGTCATTCCGGTCGAGCACTCCAAAAGGCTGATGCGGCGTCTAAAAATCCCACCGATGAGTTGTAGATTCTCTCCGGCTGCAGGCATACCGAAGGTGTGCGCTTGCAGGCGAAGAGACGTGAACTATGGGAAGTATCGCCGATTCGCGAAGAGTACCTGAAAAGGGTTGTGCCCTTTTTCGGGTAAAGCCGCGCAGCGACCAATAAACATCAGGCTGTCATGCACGCACCACCCCGCCATGGAAGATCATGCTTGGTGGAGAAGTTTCTCATAGATCGCCTTCGTCTCGGGTGCAGGTTCCACTTTCAAGACCGCTGACAGAGTCTTTCGACAGCGGTTATACGTTTCGATAGCTTCGGCCTGACGACCCAACTGCTGGTAGCAAATCATCAGATGACGGTAAAGACCCTCTGCTACATTGTCTGCTTCTAGGCCTTTCCGATAATACTTAACCGCTCTTTCCCACTGCCCGGTCTCTTCCCAATAACGAGCCAACTCGGCGACGGCTCGTAGGAACTTATTGCGCAGGCGTTCGCGCGGGGGAAGGTACCAGGATTGATCGGCCTCGCGGTCCAAGAAGGGCCCCTCGTACAACGCTAGGGCCTTGTCAGCTAGGTTGGTGACTTCTTCCGGCTTAATGTCTGTACCAGACCCACCAAAAAGATTATTTATTTCCGTAAGCACCTGTTCAAGCGCCCACGTATCGACCCAACAATAGCGGGCATCCAGCGTGAGTCGTCCTTCCCGTAGTATGATTGCTTTGTCTTCTCCGAGAAGCTTGCGCAGCCGATGTAACGTCGTAGTAAACGATCGGTGCGCGGAATCGCCGTCAATCCGAGGCCACAAGACTTCGGTCAGGCGCTCCTCGCTGACTTCTCGCCCGCCGAATGCGATCAGCGCCTTTAGTAGCTCCATGGGTCGGCGCTTCGCCCTACCCGAAAAGGTGAGTGGTTTATCTTCCTGCAGCAATCTAAACTGCCCCAGCGTGAAGATATTGAAACTCCAGGGCCAGTCTTTCACGGTGGCGGGTGATGTTTCTGGCACCAGGTTGCGTTTTCTAATCAGGTCTCTTACATACTCAACCTCAATACCAGCTTCCAAAGCATAGATACAAAGCCGAGCCATGACAGACGGCCGCCACCAAAGGAAGTGCGTGTAGTTGTATTCCCGACCCAATGCCAGCGCGTAGCGCAAGGAGTTGAGGCCCGATCGCTCTCTGCCATGTTCCAATGCTACTTGTGCATATGCCACAAGACCCATGAACTCCAATAACCGATTTTTTATTTCGCGGGCAGCACTGTGTACCTGCCGAAGCTGTGCAGCTCCTTTGCGTTCGTCTCCAACCTCGAACGACACCTGCGCCCATGCCAAGCGGCTTAGGACTTCAAAGTATGGGCAACCAACTTCAACCGCGAGTTTCAGCGCCGTCTTTTGCTGCTGATAGGCACGTAGCGTGTCTTGTCGGAGTATGGCCTCCCACGCCGATAAGTAATGATAGAAC
>CAXMNC010000246.1:0-2036 GCA_964194625.1 Acidiferrobacterales bacterium | reverse complement strand
GATGGCCTCGGTCCAGCCCGGGACCAGGCGCGGCACGTTTTTCATGATGATCGGCTGGCGAAAGACGGTGCCGCCGAGGATGTTGCGGATGGTGCCGTTCGGCGAACGCCACATCTTCTTCAGGCCGAATTCCTCGACCCGGTCCTCGTCGGGCGTGATGGTCGCGCATTTGACGCCGACGCCGTGCTTCTTGATGGCGTTGGCCGCGTCGACCGTGATCCGGTCGTCGCTCGCGTCGCGGCTTTCGATCGACAGGTCGTGATACAAGAGCTCGACATCCAGATAGGGCAGGACCAGCTTGTCCTTGATCATCGCCCAGATGATCCGCGTCATCTCGTCGCCGTCGATCTCGACGATCGGGTTCTTGACCGTGATCTTGCCCATCCGCCTGCCTCCTCCCGGCGCGAGTCCCGGTTTCGGCTCCGCGCCGCCGCCGGCCTCCTGCGGGCCGGACAATAACAATCTGGCGCCACCGCGCAAGGCCGTGCAAAGCCGCTTGGATGGCGGTCCCGTCGTGCCCGGCACTTCGATGTCAACGGATCGGAAAGGGGGGAGTGTCTCAGTTTGAAATCCTGCCGAACCAACGCCCCGAACGTCCGCATTCAAACTGACTTTCGTCCGCTTGGTCCTCGTTATCAGGCGCTTTTGATGGGATCGGAAAGAGTCGCATTTTGACCCAACCGCAGACGTTGAGGGTAAGAAGGCGCAGTCTTTATGTGGACCGCAAATTGTCGAATTGCAAACCGGATAGGCGCGTCATGTAAATGTTGATCTCGTCGTTTCTCGTTGGCGCATGTGCTACTAAATAATTCTCTCCTTCCGCTTCAAAATAAACGACGATTTTTTCCTCGGTTCCTTCATTCGATGTTATTTTCGCCCATACATCATCACCTAAGAGCTGCTGGGCACGATCGATTTGGAATCTTGCAAAAAACTTCTGCGTGTTCGCACCAACCTCCACTAACTGACCGTCCTTGCTCGCTCGAAACACGGGATCGGGTTTTCGCTCTGGAAAATCAGCGATCGACTCTATGCGCCGATTTTTGTATCGCGCGGCGACGGCAGAATAAATGCCAACACAAAACGGGAATGCGAATGCAAGAAAGACCGAAAAAAGTGTTAGGCCGGGTCTTGCATCCAGCTCTGAGGCGAATATCGTGAAAGGATTGGTGCCGCTTCTGAACCAAGGTACCAGCAGCTGACCGTATCCGTTAATTAGCAAGCCAACTATGGCTGCCAACACATAGGTTGTACGATCATGTAACTTATCAATGATAAGGCGACCAATTAATCGAAAATCCATTAGCACATCAAACCTTCGTTGGCTGGAACATACGGCACAATTTCTAGCGTGTTGTGAGCGCCAGATACGTAGCCGTGAAATAAAGAGTAATATACGTCAGCAACGCCTTGCCAAGACTCAATTCATCTCGGCTGGCAAGCGTTTCGCCCTGACTAATTATATTGACAATAGTGCCTCCAACGAGGGCTACCGCCAGGGAATATTTGATTACGCTCCGGCTCATTACTAGCCTTGGAATGCTCTCGGAGCCACCGGGCGGTAGTGATTTATCCATCTAAATACAACTCACTTCATCTGCATGCGCGCCCACCGCTTCCTGCCAGTCATTGGGCAGCGCGAAAGTCGAAGGTTTAGTTTCAACATGAAAGCTAACTTAGCCAGTGGACGTATTCAATCTCGTTTCGGTCGCTTATGCTGGAGGGTCACTTACTTCGACATTTGTTAAGGGTTGTCGGACCCCTGCCCTGGCGGGGTGTGTGTGGCGCTTTGCGTTGGTCGGCAGGGGTCGGACAAGCCTTAACAACATCGGACAATCGGGTTTGCTTTGCGCAGTCAGCGCAACAAAATTCAAACCGAGACACGACCGAATAGGGGTGTCTAGAGGCGGGACTGGCGCTCCGGCGCGCAGGGCTCGGGGGCCTCGGCGATAGCCTCGAACACCCCCGCCACGGACTCGGCCACGGCGAACAAACGGGCGTGTTGGGGACGGACATAGCCCTCGGCGACCTGGTGC
>CAXMNC010000245.1:0-27027 GCA_964194625.1 Acidiferrobacterales bacterium | reverse complement strand
GAGATTGAAATTGGCGGCCGGCGCGCCATTTTGGCAGTAATGTCGGTTCGCATTGTTGTCCAATGGATTGACGGGGCATCCGTTCTGATCAAGCATGAACAGCCCTGACCCTAGGCCGCTCACCATATGCACCCACAAGGGCGAGTTAAGTCGATTACCAGGATTCTTGCCGATGTGGTCTTGTAGCAACTGAAAATCTAACTCGATGAGCCGATTGTTCTTTATGGCGTCCCGGAAGTCGCGGTACGCCTGCTTACCGAACGCCGCTAGGCCGCCGTCGGTCAGGTGGCATGCTACGCAATAGCGGGGTCCCTCGTTGCTCATCTGCACGCGGCCGCGGATGGAATGCGGCATCATGACGTTGTGGCCAAGCGCCCCGAACGCACCCCTGCCTTGTACGTTCGGGTTATTGCCATTGGCATTACGATCAGAGAACGCAAACACGCGCGATTCCACACCATTCAAGTCCGTGTAACGGAAGAACGTGGTCGTGTTCGCACTGATTTGGTTGATCTTGTTGTGGGCGTCGATGCCGAGCTGAAACGGCACCGGCGTTTGATAGACAAAGTCGGCGTTCGCCTGATTAAAGACAATACGTTCACCGGTTATGTTGCTAAAGAAGAAGTCGTTCGGATCATCGTTATATTCACCGCCGAGATGACAGCCAATACAGCCGCCGGTCCAAGCGGCATGACACGCAGTGCAATTCATCTCATCGGTGTGGCTAAAACCGCCAGTTACCAAGTTAGGATCGTCTTGCTGCGGCCCAATACCGGTGGTAACGCTGCCATCGGCACGACCCATCGCATACGATGCTAGCGCATTGTAAATGGGCTGGTTGGTGAACGGGTGAATGACACCCGAGTCGACAGTGGTATCCCTGGTTTGTGGTAGATAATGGCGTCGTCCATCGAGACGACTGACCAGATAGTACTCATCGCCGGTTTCCTTGGTCACATGGCGTAACGCATTGCCCTTCTTGTCCACCGCACACTGTGCCGCCGTGCCTTCATAGGTGACACAAGATGTCGTTTGTGCGTAGGCATCGATACCACCGTGACAAACCTCGCAACTAATCGCCACCTTTTGTTCCTGCCGACTAAGGATTTCACTTTCGTTGTCGTTGCCACCGTGCAGGCCGAAGCTTCCGTGACAATCGATACAGCCGAGACCCGCTTCGTAGTGGACATCGGGCGGCGTATCGTCGCGGCCATCGCCATCATAATCTTCGAACAAGATGTACTGGTCGGCGATACGACCGTTAAAGGTTTGATTGCCGACGTTGGGATCGAATAGCCGTGTGTCATTGGCCGTATTCTGAAATGTCACCGGCCGCGCTGGATATTGAAATCCATTGGCTAGATCGGCATTCTGATCGAGGCGAATGCCCCAATATTGCATCACAGTTCTATTAGAACCTTGGTGACATCCGGCGCATGTATAGTCATCGATGCCATGAACGAACTCACCGCTTGGCAGCGTCTTGGCTACGCTTCGAATCAGGTGTCGGCGAATATGTGGTCGCTCGGGCGCGGCGATGGCGTCGGGATTGGCTGGCTCATTTTTGTTTACCTTGGGATCGCCTGAGCGGCTGCGTCCGTCCAAGCTGTATCGCATGTGGCAAGCGGTACAACCTGAAGAGCGGAAATCACCATAACGATTGTTGGCACCAGCGCTGCCCAAGTGGCAATCGCCACAGGTAAACGCCACCTGCTCGTGATACAGATTGGCCAATGCCGAATTGGGCTTAACGGAGTTATCTTGCCGGAGGTCATTGGGCAGATTGACTGAGCTGTAGAACGGGTTCTGATATATATCGGCGCCACCAGTGTTTCCAAAGACACTAAAGACCGGGAATTCAAGTAACCGTTGAACAGCGCCGACGCTGGCTGACGGCGCATTCGGGTTTTGCACGGCCCGGAAGCTTAGATCGGCACCCGTCTTCTCATACAGGTCGGCGTTTTCGGGTATTGCATTATCGATTCCGAGGGCATAGGTCGCGCCGGAGAAAATACCGGTCTCGGTACCTATTGGGCTGCGCGCCATCCATTCAGCGTGCTTACTCGCGGGCGAGCTCAGCGCCCTGGGACCGTGGCACTCGCCGCAACTCCTGAATTCCTGCACAACTCGCAGGTCGCCAGGATTGATAAATTGCAGGTAGTCCAAGGCGGAGTATGTATTGCCATTGCGTTGGTAGTCAGGGAACTTGTCAAGGCCAGTTAACGTCAAGGCATTGAAGTAGGCAACCGGGTCGTTGATTTGATTCTGATCGTTGCCGAGTTGCGGTGGTCGTGGCACATGGGCCAGGCTTTTACGGCTCGCCTCACCATCGCCACCGTGACAGGTGGTGCACTTGATGTTCGTCGCACCCGTAAATGGATGTGGATTCTCCAAACCGGATCCCGCGTAGTCGTTTAAGGTCGAGCCGTTGTGACAGGACATGCACGACTCCGCCGGCCCCGGTGGCTCCTCATTTGGCGGTGGATCATTGATGATGATCGGTGGACTGTTGGCACCATTTGCGGCGACTTTGTCTGAACTATCTGCGGTACAACTAGAGAGTAAGAACAGGATTGGAAGAAGGAAAGCAAGCGATCGGGTGTACCCAGGCTTTAGTAAAACGTCTGGAACCCAGCGCCACGGATGGACGAGGCGAATGTGAGCACACCGACAATAGAACTTCATGCAAATCCCTGGTGTAGACCCCCACTCGACGCTTTTGCGTTTTTACGCTCGGCGTTAGCGATGTTTTACATAGACCACACGCAGTTGGCAACCTCCAAACGATACACGCCGGTACGAAACAGACAAGTGGCAGTAAGCGGTAATCAACGCCGATAAGCGGCAACGATAATTTCTATTTCTAGTGATCCAAAAGACAAACAGAACGACAGCAGAAACAGAGGAAATCAAAAAACTTAAGCGGTTAATCGTGACCGACGAACGGTGTTTTTAGTAGAACGTATAACTGTCGGCAATTTTCATCCTTTGGTCTGGATGTATCTCCAATTTTCTTGCAAACAGTGCAAATATGCATTCTCTTTAGTTAAGGTTTTGTTTAATGCTGACGTCATCACATCTTAGGGTAACGAAGAATGGACATTTCTTGGCGCAAGATTTCTAGATCTCCTGTAGTTCTACTGTTCTCGGGCCTGTTAATCGGAATGGTTTTTACGACATTGGTGTTTATCGATAACGTGTCCACTGCACCATCGGATCCAGTGTTTAACATGCTGTCAGGCTCTGCCGGGAGTTCGCCAGCGCATGCGAATCTTGCATCGACCACTACCTCGTCGAGCAACGCAGAAATGCCCAAGGCAGCAAGCCTATCTACGTTACTCCCGCGTCTCGAGGCCAAGGTAGTTGCCGAGCCCGATGACGCAAATCTACAGATTCTGCTGGCAAGGACCTATCTTGAGATGGATCAGAAGGAAAAGGGGAAAGAGCTCTTGGACAGGATTCAGCAACGATTTCCCCAAAATCAACATCTTCCGTTTCTCCAAGCCAAAATACTTATGGAAAGCGTGGATACAGCTGATCTACAGAAAGCAGTATCGCTACTTGAAGAAAGCGTCCGCCGCCGCCCCGCCGCCAGCCATGTTGCGCGCCTATACCAGGGGCGAACCCTGATCCGGCTAGGCAAACAGCAACAGGCTATCAACTTGTGGCGCGATTATATTGGAACATTACCACCGGATGACCAACGCCGATCGTTGTTGGAAGCCGAGTTGGAAAAATTGGCGAATGCTTCCTAGTTAACGATGGGTCAGCAAGAAGCGATACTGCGCTCAGAATACGCGGATGATCTGCAGGCCGTCGAAAAACGGGGCAGGATCAAGTCCGCGTTGTGGTTTCTGTTAGCGTCAGCACTACTGTTGGCGGCGCTGTGGTTCGCCAGCACGCAGACTGAGTACACACCCGGATCTGATTTAGGTTACAACCTCGGTCTTGTTGGCGGCGTCGCTATGTTGCTTGCGCTGCTATATCCGGTGGCCAAACGCGTGCGTTTCATGAACACGTGGATGCACATGGGACACTGGTTCACGGTCCACATGATTCTCGGCATTGCTGGACCAGTTCTAATCATGTTTCACTCCAAGTTCGTGCTCGAATCTATCAACGGCACGCTGGCGTTTTGGTCGATGTGTTCAGTGCTACTAAGCGGTTTCATCGGCCGGTATCTCCATACCAAACTCCAGTACGGTCTCCAGCACCGACATAACTTTCTTCAAGGTTTAAAAGAAAAGATGGGCGTAGCGGCGGAGGCGACACTTTCAAAGTTCCGTTATGTACCAGAAATCGATGAACGTCTGCAAGTGTTTGAAGCGAGTGTGCTAACGCCCGCGGAAAGTCTGCTTTCCAACCTTTGGCTTTTCTTGGCGTTGCCATTCCGACTCGAGTGCACCTATCTGTTGGCATGTCGGGATATCAAAAGAACAGTCAACAAACGGGCACAGAAAAAGAAATGGAATCCACGCAAAACGCGGCGGCGCATCTTCTATGGCAAGGCGATGGTCCGAGCCTATTTGGAGGCGGTCCGATCGGTAGCGCGAGCTAGTGCTTATGAAAGACTTTTTGCCTTGTGGCACTTGGTGCACATCCCCTTGTTGTTTTGGCTTGCAATAACAGGTGCGATCCATGTTCTTGGCGTGCATATGTACTAGCCGGACGGAAGACGATGCCTGTCACACGGATTACCGCGCTACTGGTGGGTTTGTATGGTCTCGTGGGACTGCTCTCATTCGTGTCGGCGGGCCTTGGACCCCTAAACGCGTTGGTAATGCCGGGCAAGCTCAGTGAAGCACATGCGAAGCTTGAAGGCGAATGTCGTAATTGCCACGCAGCGTTTAAGAAATCCGCGCAGTCAGCATTGTGTTTGGACTGTCATGATCACCTGGCAGTAGCAGAAGATATTGCCAGCGGAAGAGGATTTCATGGGCATATCGAACAACAGCAATGTAATGCCTGTCATAAGGAACATAAAGGGCGTCGCGTGAACCTTGCTCCGCTAAACAAGCAGACGTTCGATCATGACCTCACCGATTACCCGCTCCATGGTGCGCATGCCGGCCCAGCGGTGAAGTGTGAGGATTGTCATAAGCGGAGCCTAAAATATCGAGATGCACCATCCAACTGCTACGCCTGTCACAGGAGCGATGATGCGCACAATGGCAGCCGCGGCGAGGGATGTGTCAATTGTCATATCGAAGACAGTTGGAGAGAAGTTCATTTTGACCACAGTGCAACAGGTTTCCCATTAGCAGGTAAACACCGTCTTGTGAAGTGTGAGAGTTGCCACGCAGATGAACGCTACAAAGGCACACCAAAAAACTGTTACGCATGCCACAAAGCCGATGATAGGAAACGGGGCCACAAGGGAAGATTCGGCACCAAATGTGGGGCCTGTCATACACCTGAAGACTGGCAAGTTTCTATCTTCAATCACCATAGGGACACAAAATTTCCTCTGCACGGAAAACATCGGACAGTCAAATGCACTGCGTGCCACAAAGGTATCCTTTACAAGGAGAATCTTCCCAAGAACTGCTTCGGATGTCACAAGAAGGATGACGTGCACAGAGGCCAAGAAGGCAAGAAATGCGAAAAATGTCATAACGAAAGATCATGGACTCGTAAGGTTTTGTTTGATCACGGCCTAACCCGCTTCCCGCTACTAGGCACACACGCAAGATTACAGTGTAAAGACTGCCACAAGGAACAGACATTCAAAGACGCTCGCATTGAATGTGTCTCGTGCCACTCGCGCGATGATACACACAAGCGTCGCTTGAGTTCATTGTGCGAGCAATGTCACAACTCTCGAGACTGGCGTGAATGGGACTTTGATCATAATCAAAGAACGAAATTCCATCTTGACGGTGCGCACCAAGGACTCGACTGCCATGCGTGCCACAAGAAACCGGTAAAGAAAAGAATCAGTCTTGCGACCGGTTGTGTTAGTTGTCACAGCGCAGATGACGTACATCGGGGCACGTTCGGTCGCTTTTGCGAACAGTGCCATACGACCACGTCATTCCATGAGATCGAAAAAGTGCTTGGAACCATGCAGTAGAAATCTTTTTCGGGTGGGGGAGGAGCAAGAATGAGTGCCGCCTTACAGTAGTAGTGCGCTAAACATAAGAGTATGTGCGTACCACGCGCCGTTTCTGCTGCTGTTGATATTTCCCCCTTTTCCTGTGGCCGCTCAGGACAGCCTACTTCTGTCCGTTGTTGCCAACCAACAAGCGCCTGGGCAGCAAGAGGTTGCCCAGGCTTTACCAGGTGGTAACGCATCCGGTAGCCGCCCCATAGAAATCCCCACGACATACCTAGCGTCGAGGGGCTTCGATCATAGCGCAGTGCTGCCCAGTACGTGTGACGTCTGCCACAACAACGCGGTGACTACAGGTAAGCCGATCAATCACATCACCACTGATGCTGCTTGTGATGCCTGCCACACTACTCGCGCATGGCTACCGGCGACGTTCGAACACAGCGTCGTCAGTCCCGGGAGCTGTACCGCTTGTCACAATGGTGTGACTGCTACTGGGAAACATACTGATCACATCGCAACGTCGATCGTCTGTGACAACTGTCACCGGACTAGTGCATGGAGGCCAGCCATATTCGACCATAGCAAGGTAGCGGTGGGCACATGTACTGATTGCCACAATGGCGCCAATGCACCCGCGCAGCCGGTAAAGCACATTCCGACCACCGCCTCATGTGACATCTGCCACCAAACACGTGCGTGGCTACCGGCGACATTCGATCACAGTAGTGCTACGACCACAGCATGCGCATCCTGTCATGACGGTGTAGTCGTATCCGGTCAACCTATTGATCATTTTTCAACTACTCGAACATGCAATAACTGTCATAACACCGTTAACTGGGCGTCCGCCGCTAGCTTTCGCCATAGCTCATTGCTCTTCCCAGGCGAACACATCGATGTGGCTTGTGCCAACTGTCACATCACAAACACATCTGTTGTTAACTGGAAGGTTGGAATCTACAGGCCCGATTGCGCAGGTTGCCATGCCGCTAACTACAAGCCGCAATACCATGTTAAGACCATCAACCCTTCGACAATCTTCTACACGGTCAATGAACTGACAGATTGTGCCAGCAGCTGTCATGAATACGTCGATAACTCATTCGTAAGCATCCGGCGAACACGCATTGGGCGCCATCGGCGGAGAAGTCAATGGTAGAAATTAAAAAACGATTCTTAATCGCTCTATTGCTTGGCGTACTATCAACCCCCACCCTGCTAGCGCCGGTGATGGCTCAGGTGCTAGAAAATGTAGATGTCAGCGATCGGGCCGATGGTGGAGTGATCAATGCGAACTTCACGGTTCCTGTTCAGTATATAAAACACTTTCCGAGCAAACCCACTAAGATATTGCAGATCTACCTGCGCCTTACCGCTGACGCCGCAACAGACAACCGGGGTTTGGTCGAACGCCGCGCTGTGAGAGCACCACCTGGTAGCACAATTCCGTTAATCGATGTCGTATACAAAGGTGATGGCGTTGGCGGTCCTCACTTAGTGATGCGGTTCAGTAAGCCGGTCAGCGTAAGAGTCAGCCAAGGTAAGGACAATCGTAGCGTGCAGATTGCGATACCGGGTATTAGCCCTGAACCTGTTATACCGTCACTCCCAAAGGTCGCACAAACACCACCTCTTCCTGAAATCGTACCATCACCGGCTTCGCCGCGAAGCGGCGAGCCGTCGACTCAAAGGAAAGCACCTAAGAAACCACCAACGATCATCAAAGCAGAAAACCGTTACGCAGTTACCCTGGCAATGTCTTTCGATTCCGATACCGATATTGCTAACGTCCAGGAAAATCTAAGCGAGTTTAGCGATTACACTGTCTATCAAATAACCTCAACTCTATTTGGTGTAGAGGTCTATCTCCTGCGGCTTGGGTTCTTTGCCACACCAGACGAGGCCGGAGTGATCAAAGAGAAGGTTCGGGCAAAGTATCCAGTCGCCTGGGTCACGCTGATCACCGAAGATGAGCACAAAATAGCTATCCAAAATAGAAAAAGAAAGCCGGTTCAGCCCAAAGTTAAACTTGCGGAGACCCAAACACCAGTGCCACCCATACCCCAACGGACTAAGCTCGACAGAATCTACCCCTATGTAATCAACCTAGAATCGACACTCGCACCCGATACGCCGACCCCAAAAACACTACCCCCAGGCCTCGAACAATACCGCCTGTATATCTATGCGTTTAGCGAGGATGGGAAAATCGGACAGCGGTTACGCCTTGGTTTCTTCGAAGATAAGGAAGACGCGGAACGGATACGTCAGCGCATCATTGCGCTGTATCCCGAAGCCTGGATCGACGTTATCTCTTCGCAAGAAAGGCACGACTCTGCAAACAACGCCCTAGTAATGGGCGATCCCAAATTCGCCCGACGCGAACCCAAAGATGAAGTAGTAATCGCACTTAAAGGCGATGCGGATCAGTTGATGACGCAGGGACGTGATGCGCTAACCCGTGGCAACAATGTGCAGGCAATTCGTATCTTCACCAAAATACTGTCACTTCCACAGAACCAACATACGCAAGATGCACAGGAATATCTGGCCCTGGCGAGGCAACGCAATGGCCAAACCGCCTTGGCCAAGGTCGAGTACAAATTGTATCTAAAGCTTTACTCGCAGGGCGAAGGGGCAGACCGGGTGCGTCAGCGCCTCACAGACTTAGAAAAACCAGACAAAAGAGTACAACTGGTAGAACTCAGAAAACCAAAAGTGGTTGAAGAAATACACGAGTGGTCTTTATTTGGCAGTTTGTCGCAAGATTATTTCGCTGGCCAAAGCAAAGTCGAAGCGGTTGGTAGTACCGCTGGTACCGAGGACGAGCTTGACCAGTCGACCGTGTTGAGTCATGTGGATTTAACGGGTCAATTTCGGAACACAAAATACAACAGTCGATTTGTATTCAGTGGCAACCAGAGACACGACTTCCTCGATGCAGATGACGAAAGCGAGGTAAGGTCTGCCTATTTCGACATCCTCAACAAACCACGTGACTACTCTGCCAGAGTTGGACGTCAATCTGCGGGTGGAAGAGGCGTTCTCAGCCGCTTCGATGGTGGTTTAGGCGGTTATAGCTTCCGACCACGTTGGCGTCTCAATGTCGTGGCCGGCGTTCCCACCGATGATGTTGCGCCAGAGTCGGATCGACGTTTCTACGGCGTGAGCGCAGACATAGGTCCTTTTGCCAATCGCTGGAATAGTGCTGTTTACTTCATTGATCAGGAGATAGACGGTCTTACTGACCGCCGAGCCGTCGGTACCGAGCTGCGCTATTTCGATCCAAAACGATCGTTGTTCTCCCTCGTCGACTACGATATTCACTTCGGAGCGATGAATATCGCTACCGTTCAGGGAAGTTGGCAACCAGGCAATTCGACAACCCTCAACCTACTTGTCGACTACAGAAAGACACCGCCACTACAGACAAGCAACGCTCTTCTTGGTCAGAACATTGAGTCCATAGATGAGCTTACAAACACCAACAGCAGTAGCGAAATTAAACAACTGGCGGAGGGATTAACCGCCACCTCCAAGATCTACACCGTCGGTGCAGTCCATCCGCTCACTGATCGATTTCAGCTCGGAGGCGATATTACGGTTAGCAATATCTCGGAAACGGATGCGGTTGGTAACGTGTTAGAGGTCGATGGAACTGGCAATGTGACCACCTACAATACGCAGCTGATAGCAAATCAACTTATTTTCTACCAAGACATTTCTATCTTTGGGGTGAGTTATAGCGACAGCAACAGTTTTACTGCGAAGTCATTGTCCTTCATCGAACGTTTTCCTTTTAAGAGAAATTGGAGAGCAGATGTGGGCCTCAAGCTATATGATCAAGACAATGCTAACGGTAGCAATCTCTATCGGATCACCCCAAGTCTGAAACTATATTACCGCAGTGGGAAGAATTTAATGTTTGAAGTCGAGATCGCGCAAGAGCGAACCAAGATCCGAGATTCTATCGATGACGAAGATACGGTTCGTGACTTTGTTAGGTTAGGTTATCGCCGAGATTTCTAAAACTAGGCAATAGTACACCCAGATTGATTTGAACAAGAAAGACCAGATTTCGAAGGCGAGAAGAACGGAATCCTAGCCGCCATATAACATTTAATAATAAGAATATGCATTTTAAGTCTTTCCCTTCTACCCCGCGCTACCGCTAGATTGCTGCGCAACAGAACTATCGTGCACATGGGGTTCGTTGTGGACTACCTGCCAATTTTTCTTAAGCTCCAGGGCCGCCCTTGTGTCGTCGTGGGTGGTGGCAAAGTCGCCGCGCGTAAAGCGCGCTTGCTTTGCGATAGCGGCGCGCATGTCACGGTAGTTGCGCCTGAATTGTGCCCTGAGCTTGAGGAACTAGTCGTGCGAGGGATGGTGCATCCCGTGGTGTCGCCGTTTAATCCACGGGCCCTTGATAACTGTGTGCTCGTAGTAGCCGCCACGAACCAACCGCTCATCAACCGGCGGGTATCGGATATGGCAAGAGAGCGAGGGATACCGGTCAATGTCGTCGACGACCCGTTGCGGTCCACGTTCATTGTGCCAGCCATTGTAGATCGCTCGCCGCTTATCATCGCTATCTCCAGTAGCGGTACGGCGCCGTTGTTAGCGCGTTTGCTGCGGGCACGGCTGGAGACGTTGATTCCTGCTGCCTACGGGCGTCTTGCCGCATTCCTTGGACGCTACCGCGATCGTGTGAAGACACGTTTCGCTTCAAGCGACGCCCGCCGGCGTTTCTGGGAGTCGGTGTTGCAAGGCCCGGTCCCGGAGAAGGTGTTTACAGGACGTGAGCATGGCGCCGTCGCGTCTTTGGAAGCAGCCCTGGCCACAGAGCAACCCTCGGCCGACGCGTGTGGCGAAATCTATCTCATCGGTGGTGGACCGGGTGATCCTGACCTCCTCACCTTCCGCGCCCTCCGCCTGCTGCAGCAGGCGGAGGTCGTCGTGTATGATCGGCTAGTCTCGAAAGCCATCGTCGACCTAGCGCGGCGTGATGCTGAACGTATCTATGTCGGCAAGCAACCGAACCACCACGCCTTACCACAGCGAGCGATCAATGAATTGCTGGTAAGTCTCGCCAAGCAAGGTAAACGAGTTGCGCGCCTTAAAGGTGGTGATCCATTCATTTTCGGGCGTGGGGGTGAAGAGATAGAAGCCGTCGCTGCCTCCGGTATTCCGTTCCAGGTCGTGCCAGGTATAACGGCTGCCTCTGGATGCGCCGCCTACGCCGGGATTCCGCTGACCCATCGGGATTATGCGCAGTCGTGCGTATTTGTTACCGGGCATATGAAAGACGGCATATTGGCGCTGAACTGGGAGGCCCTCGCCCAGCCGTGTCAAACCATCGTAGTCTATATGGGTGTGCAGACGGTCGATCTTTTGTGCCGGGGGTTAGTCGCACACGGCCTAGCTGATTCCACGCCCGCCGCTGTCGTGGAGCGGGGCACTACAGCGGACCATCGCGTTCTCACCGCTACGCTGGCAACGCTCACGGAGACGATACACCACCACAATGTGCGCCCCCCGGCCCTCTTCATTATCGGTCAGGTTGTGACCCTTCGTGAAAGCCTAGATTGGTTTAACGTGCAGACCGCAGAGCAGGATTGCGGTCTCGACTTGATTGGTGCCAAGGCCGGCGGCGCGGTCTAGCGGCTGCCTTTAGCCCCCTAGTTTACCAGCGCAATACGCTTTCACGCCGCCAGCACAAGAAGGCTGTTCACGTTAGCACATGAGTAATTGGAGATTATGGAACAACCGCTTTTCCTCTTCCTTAGAGCGAGCATTACGAGCAGCATCTACCACCTCTCGCGTTAGATGTGGGGCAAATAGCTCGATGAAATCGTACATGTACCCGCGCAGAAAATTGCCTCGGCGAAAACCAATCATGGTCATGCTAGTTTCAAACAAGTGTCCAGCATCGATTGCAGCTAAATCCTTGTCAGTAGAGGAGTCGTAGGCCATCTTGGCGATGATGCCGATACCCATTCCAAGTCGCACATAAGTCTTTATCACGTCAGCATCCAAGGCAGTGCACACAATGTTGGGCTCTACGGTTAGATCACTGTCATTGACTTCGCCCCGTGGGCCACCTGTGAAATCGAAGTCACAGGTGATGATGGGGTACTCCATCATCGCCTCTAGCGTGATGGGTTGCCTCTCGGTTAAGGGGTGATCACACGGAGTAACGATCGTCCGATTCCATCTGTAACACGGCATCATCACGAGACTTTCGAAATGCTCGAGCCCCTCGGAGGCGATTACAAAGTCGGCGTCACCTTTGGCTGCCAACCCAGCTATCTGAATGGGATTTCCCTGATGCAGTCGAAGCCCTACTTTGGGGTACCTTTGAACGAAGTTTCGAATGATCGGCGGTAGGACATAACGTGCCTGGGTATGGGTGGTCGCGATAGATAGCGTGCCCCGGTCGGGATCGCTATATTCCTTTGCCAATTGCGGAATGCTCTCTGCCCCATTTAGTACGCGCTCGGCCATTTCAATGATGGCCTTACCGGCTGGCGTAATGCGCGTAAGTTGTTTGCCGCTGCGCTCGAAGATCTGAACGCCTAACTCCTCCTCTAGTTGCTGGATCTGTTTGCTCACTCCAGGCTGCGAGGTAAACAGGGTTTCCGCCGTAGCAGAGACGTTAAGCCCGTTGCGGGCAACGGCGGAGATATAACGAAGCTGACGTAGATTCATGATCGACCACTATCAGGCTTGATCAGCCGCAAGCCTTGTCTGCTCTTCCAGCAAATAACTTAACCACATATTCGAAAGCTTCTCTTGCGCCGAATTTTGCCTTAGTCGTGCGCTAAGATTAATGAAATCAACCCGGTCGAGTGGCTGATCCTGGTTGTAGCAGGAATATACAAAGTACTCCTCTCCCGTTTTTGGGTCAATGTGCTTGCACAGACACTGGGCGCATACGCCCTTCATCATACACTGCATCGGCGAGTTGATTGAGCCAATAGCAGTGTGGTTATTCTTCAAATAAGGCTTTAGCACCCCGTGGCGTGCGGCCTTAACCGCTGCCATCATACGATCAGACCCAATTACGATGATGTTGTCGATATCCTGCATCGGTATAGACGTCTCACCTAGCTCTCCTTTTGCGTACGCCTGCATCGCCTCAACCATATTACCGACGAAAGACTTGTCCTGTGGTCGTGTAATTGGAATCTTTTCGACGCCCGGCGTTTTGTCTACGGACCACACGATCACGTCCGAAGCCGCCTCGATATCTTTAACCTTGAAAACGTCTTCCTGACTCTTGTAACCCGCAAAGTAAACCACTTTATTGTCCGCAGCCCGCAGTGCCTTGCCAATAGAGAAAAGCACGGCATTACCAAGGCCGCCGCCGGCAAGCATTACACTTCGATCATGCGGTACATCGGTCGGCGTGCCGGTAACACCCATGACCACGATGGGGTCTCCCGGTTGCCACGAGGCACAAAGCCGCGACGACGTCCCCATCTCCAGTGCAACTAACGAGATTAAGCCTTTCTCCTTATCTACCCATGCGCCTGTCAGTGCGATGCCTTCCGCCGTTAGCGTAGTGCCCTCCACTACCGGTGCGTGGGTTTCGAAATTCTGAACCCGATAGAACTGCCCCGGATGAAATTTACGCGCCTGCCGTGGGGCCTTGACCACAACCTCAATGATGGTCGGGGTTAGACGATTACTTTCAACCACCGTAGCAATGAGCTCATCATCGAATCGCTTTCTTAGTACGGTCAGCTTTCCATCACGCTCATCTTGTTGGTCCGCATCTAAATCTTGTAGCTCCTTGTCGAATAACTTAACGACATATGGATAACCGTCTCGGGCGCTGGCCATGGCTTTGACCACGTTGCCGGCGTAGACCGGATGATTGTCTCCATAGAAACTGATGTACTTTCCATTCTTGTGATACGAGGTCAGTGGCGCTGGCTTCCCGATCTTGGGCCAACGTTTATCGTGCATGGCTTCAAGTGTTGGCGTGCCATTGTCGGCAACAGGCTCAAATCGTTGGAAAAAGTTCCCATCCAATTCGAATGTGCCGGGGTATTCGTTTTCATAGATGATGTTCGGCGAAATACCGGCCGCAATAAGCAGACTACGCAAGGGTACCTCGACGTCCTCACCCGTACTCACCCACTTGCCGTCTGCCTGGACCATCTTGGAAAATTTAACTGCTTGCAGATGACCGTGTTCATCCGGCATTGCCTCGGTGGGGCTCATACCCTCCGCCCAGGCAATACCTTCCTCCAAGGCCTTTATCACCTCCTCGTGGTTTTGCCGATAGGCCGGCGCATCCTTCATGCCCTTGCGATAAAAAATCGTGACACCGCCCCACTTCTCAATCAATGGTTGAAAGTTTGGTGATTCACCTGCAGCCTTGGCACGCTCTCTTTCCGCTTGCACCTCGCGTCCGTGCACTAAGAGCTCATCCAATATTTCCCTTTCTTCGGCATCGAATCGTGCTAGTACGCTATCCTCCTCGTACCTATCGATCAGTCGCTGATAGCGATGCAGCATTTTCTCCACCTGCACCGGGTAGTAGGCCGTAAGTTCTGTGGCCGTATCGATAGCCGTCAACCCAGCGCCGATCACGCCCGCCGGCAGACGCAATTGTAGATTCGCCAACGATGACTCCTTGGCGGCACCGGAAAGCTGTAGTGTCATAAGAAAGTCAGAGGCCTTTCGAATACCACGGATGAGGTTGTTCTTGATATCGATGATCGTCGGCTTACCGGCGCCGCTGCTGATGGCAATATGGTCGATGCCCAAATCCCAGGCACCATCGATAGTAACCGTACCACCAAAACGTACGCCCCCATGACACAGAAAAGTCCTGCGCCGAGCGAGCGTAAGATAAATAACCTTGAGGAAATTCTTGTCCCAGCGCACGGTGATACCGTATTCCGCCACCCCGCCGAAGCCAGTCATGATGCGCTTGTCCAGGTCCTCGTAAAGATCATTGAAATCCTTAACCGGTATTGGCGGGGTATTGGCATCACCGGTTAGCTCGACTGGCAGCGGTTCAATCTTTAGGGCATCGATACCCACCACCGCAAAACCTTCATTTAGTAGATAGTGCGCAAGCGTATAACCCGCGGGACCGAGGCCCACGACCAGCACGTTCTTGCCGTTATACGGCAACGCATATGGGCGCTTTACATTCAACGGATTCCAGCGGGTGAGCAAGCTATAAATCTCAAAGCCATAGGGCAGAAACAGCACATCGGTCAATACATTCGTTTCGATCTGGGGAATATTGACTGGTTCAGTCTTTTGATAAATGCAACCCTTCATGCAATCGTTACAAATGCGGTGCCCGGTCCCCGGGCACATAGGGTTATCGATCATAATCAATGCCAACGCACCGACATTGTCGCCCTGGCGCTTGATAATATGCATTTCAGAAATCTTTTCTTCTAACGGACACCCCGTTTGATCTACACCGAGGACATTGACTTTAAACGTGCCGGTCTTCTTATTCGGCATCCCCTTGGAGCAATAGTCAGTATCGGTTTCATGACAATAGATGCAGTGATCAAGTTCATAGAGTATCTCGCGCTGGTTGAAGCGTTTGTCAGTCAACGCAAAGCCGTCACGCCGGCGGCGGGTTGCCTTTGGCCCAACCAGGGTCACATGGTTTTCTTTTTCAACGATCTCATAGGGTACAAGATGTTCAAAGTCCGTCTTTGCTGGCTTCTTGAAACTCGCCCATCCGGCGACGCACTTTGCCAATGCTGGGTCATTCAGTGCTGCATAACTCCATCTCTGTATAACGTCGAGTAAACGGTCTGCAAACACCAACGGTCCCTGCTGGCTCAATATCTCTGCCAGCACCTCTTTGGCTTCAGGGTCTTGGGCCAGCCGGCCGCGCAGAACCTTCAAATCTCCGTCAGCACTGCTGTACTGGCTCTGCTTCCCCTTCCCCGCCTGGCGGTAGTGTTCGGCTAGTCGATAGATTCTAGTGGCAAGGGTGCTGAGTACCCGCTCCGCGTCCTCATCGGCCGCAATCTCTGGAAACGCCACACGTCTGAGGGTTTCAAGTTCACGCTCGAGCCCGGCGATATCCCACTCGGCTACATTTTGACCTTTGTATTTGCTGCCCACCCGCATGACAATTTCATTGCGGTAGGTAAGAATGTGTTCTACTTCATCCTGCATCGACTCGGCCTGCACCTGATGAAAGGCTTCGACATCGAACAACCGCGCAACAAAACGTCCGACGTAGGGTGCCATGCGTACCAGTAGGCTCGAGGTTTCTTTTGGCGATAAACCATCGCCAAAAGACTCTCGGTAGGCCTTATATTCGGAGAAAAGTCCCGAGTCCTGCTGCCGTACGGTATCGTCAAATGCCACGAGCAGGCCTTGCAAGCGTGCCGAATCATACAAGTCGCCATAGGAAAATCCGGCCACGCCGAGCGCGAGCCCACCATGTCTATGGCCCCCCTTCTTAGTACGGGCAGAAGTATTACGCGTCTGGTTCATATAAATTACTGATAAGACTATTCTATCCGAACTGCGGGTATCGGACCTCAGTTTTCAGGGGATTGGTGGTCCACACAATACTGAAACCCCGACAGACGCGGGTAATACTATGGGTTCTGAGGCAACCCGCACCCTCAATAGGGGCGACGGTGCAGGTTTTCAAGTAAGGTTTCTATGTTAGTGGGTTCAGTATTGCGATACCGCGCGCTGAAGCGTTCTCGCTCATCCTCAGCACCGCATTGTTCGATCTTCCAACCGCCAGGTGGTGATAGCGCCTCGGCTACCATCTCCAGGTCGTTGCGCATGGCGTCAAACGTTGCCTGGTTGTTAGGTGCCAACAGACGATCGTTGGCAATAAAAACGAATTCGTCGCCGGCAAACTTTATGTCACCCCCCAGTAACAATTCCTGCTCTAGTAATCGGCATGCTGAAAGCGCGGTCTCTATTGCTGCGCATAACCGAACCGTTAATGGTCCGGGCTGGGCAGATTTGCGCTGGTAAAGCAGGCCTAAACGACCATCGGTCCGATCCATGACGATATCCGCTTCGTGGCCGATGAGTAGAATGCTGGGGCCGTTAGGAACGTGACGATAATCAGCTACATCGATTAGGATCCCGGGTAATATCTGCCGCTGGATCCAACGATGGAAAACATCGATAAACTTGGCATCGTCAACCGCCGTATCTGAATGAGCGAAAAACTTCACGCAGAAACGTGGTAGCTCTGAGGCTGACTCACTCACGGACTTCAAGGCAGCAGATGTCATGCTACTGTTGTTGCCAAAATCGCATCTATCGGCGTGATCCGATGCTTACTGTGCGCCTCTAGCAGTCGAGCCTGACAGGCGTGGGCCGCCTCAATAAAGAGCTGAGCTTCTTCAACTCGCTGATGGGCAAGCTCTAGGGTGGGATTGTCGTTCGCGCTTTCGTAAGCCACGAAAAGATAGCGCGCAAACTTACCGCCCGCGAACGGATCGAAAAACAACTGCGTATCATAGAAGCGGTCACGGAACCCAGCCACAATTTTTACCGTATCATTCGAGATGTCTGGGTCTTGTGTCTTGATTAGTCCTTGCGCTGCGGTAAGCATAGCATCGAGCGCTTTTGCGGCTGCCCGGCTGGCATGACCGTCATCAAGCAACAGTTGCGCCTCGAACACTTCATTCTCTGCCGCGGCAAGACCAAAGTCTGCGAGACTCACTACTTCGCCGGCACATTCGCCGACACCGATATCACCAATAGTAAATCGTCTTGCATCCCCCCA
Source organism: Acidiferrobacterales bacterium (assembly GCA_964194625.1). GTDB lineage: Bacteria > Pseudomonadota > Gammaproteobacteria > Acidiferrobacterales > SPGG2 > SPGG2. The sequence continues at coordinate 9,217 of CAXMNC010000245.1, read as the reverse complement.
ATCTGTATACAAAGCTGGATCGACTTCCGGGGGCGGCACGACCATCAGGTCTTGCAGCATCGCCTTGACCTCTTTTTTTCCGATGCGGGCCACAAAGTCAGTGAAATGCTCGCCACGGTTGCGATCATGTAGATAACGATCGATCAACCGATCAACCGTTTCAGGAATCCGTTTCGATGGCACCGCACCAATACTGAGCCCAAAATCCTTTCCATTCCCATTCCAACGACCGCCAAGCAAGACACGGAAGTGAGGAACCTTGTAGTTATTGATAGTACGACCAACACCGTAAAAACCAATTTCGGCCAAATGATGTTGCCCACAAGAATTGAAGCATCCGCTTACTTTTATACGTAGACCGTTGATCGTTGCATCGTACTGCAGATTCTTCGCCGCCAGATGTTCACGCAACTCTGCGGTGAGCCCACGTGAGGATGCGATACCGAGTTTACAGGTATCCGTGCCCGGACAAGCCGTAACATCCACAATCGTTTGTGCCCCTGGATCGCCAAGACCGATGGCCACCAAATCGCGATGCAATGCCGTTAGATCGGACTCGTGCACCCAGCGTAGCAAAATATTCTGTTCAACCGTGGTGCGGATCGTGTCTCGTACATAGCAGCGACATACCGACGCGAGTTGTCGCATTTGATATGAACTGAGATCACCGAGCGGCAAAGTGATAGATACGGCAGCAAAGCCCGGCTGACGTTGGCGGTAAACATTGGTCTGTTGCCACTTGTCGAATCCCTCCTCTGGCGCCGTCTGTTGACGGTTGGGATTCGTCAACGGCGACTCATACTCATCTCGGACGGAAGCAAGCCAGTCGGTCCACGCCGGATCAGCCTTTAGCGTCTCACGCTCGTGCAAGACTAGGTCTCTAAACTGATCGATGCCGAGTTTGGCGACCAGAAACTTTAAACGCGCACGGCCGCGATTTCGTTTCTCACCTAACCGAGCAAACACACGGGCAATCGCTTGCGCCGTCGGAAATAGTTCTTCCTCCGACAAAAACTCGTCAAATAACTTGGCGTGGTGAGGGATGGCACCAAGACCACCACCCACATAGAACTCGAAACCACGCTTCTCGGCGCCATCAATCGTGCGTGTCTTGGCGATCGCGCCCATGTCGTGCATCGAAACGAGACCGCACGCGTGTTGTTGGCAGCCAGAGAACGCAACCTTGACCTTGCGGCCGAAATCCTGCACATCGCGATGGCCGAGCAAGAATTTCGCGATTGCTTTACTGTAGGGCGTCACATCGAAGGCTTCATCGCGGCAGACACCCGCCAATGGACAGGCGGTGACGTTGCGAACGGTGTTGCCACAGGCCTCGCGGGTAGTGATGCCTGCCGCCGCTAACCTACGGTGCATGTCCGGGGTGTTGTCTATCGAGATGTAGTGAAGCTGAATATCCTGACGGGTCGTAACGTGCAAGATAGAGTCCGAATACTCTTCAGCGACATCGGCAAGCACCTCCATCTGCTCGGCACTAAGCCCGCCGAACGGAATCTTGATGCGCTGCATGCCTGGGGCATCCCACTTGGTATTGGGACCCTTGAGTAGATCGCCGGAGGGAAAAGCAATATCTTGGGTTTTCTCTCCGTCATGGCGCTGACCGTTATCATAACGCTGGCCATATACCCCGCGCCGTAGTCGAATCTCCGCGAATATCTTGTCTTCGATCTTGCCCTGCCTCCGCAGCGCCATCTGACGCTCGAATTGATCGATCTCGCCCGCCAGTTCCGGGGCGATGCGATCCGCCAGTTTTTCTTTCCAGCTCAAACTCAAAGGGGCCCTCCGCGTGCGTGATACTCGTCACGCTGGCTATTTGCGATCGAGGTCCCATTATTGCGGATCCGCCATATACCATTAAATAATAAATAGTAATTTAGATATAACACTAGGTTATATCGTCTATGGTGCCGGCACCCCGCAGTCCAAGAGGACTGCGGGGTGCGGCTACCTCCACCCTCCACTATTGGGTCACGATATCCGCTTTCAGTGGTCCGAGAATGGCCAACAGTTCGTTCTTTTCTCGTTCGGGTATCTGAAACTTGTCGAGCGTCGTCACAAGATCCTCGACCAGGGCATTAAAGTGCGCGCTACTTATATTCATTCCGACGTGAGCCCCTGCTCTACGATACTGTTGCTAACTATGTTCCCCGCTTCGCTTGCTTTCCCACTCACGGAACTGCGCTAGATCTTCACCGATTGATGCAACCACCAGTCCCACCAAGGTGGCATCATCGACAAGACCGAGAGTCGGCAAGAAATCGGGAATCAGGTCGAAAGGGTTAAGGAAATAGATAAGTACGGCCACCACGGCGACAAGGGTCCTCCAAGGCACCGCCGTGTATTCCCTTCTTGCCCACGCGCGCAATAGCCGCGTCAGTGTCAGCAAATCGTCCCAGACCTTCTGCAGCGCGGCTTTGTTCTTTTGTGCTTTCTCGGCCGCCTGCGCCGCTAGCTGCGCGGCGCGACGATACTTCTCCAGAAGCGCTCTAGTGTCTTGCTCCGATACGAGCGGTATAACGACCTTGGACGGGCCATCCTTCATAGTGTGTTCATCAGACAGACTTACCTGTAACTCTAACGCCCGTTGTCTGCATCGGCAACCTGACTGACGAGGTTTCCAGGGCACCACCAAACAGTGATAACATCATGCCGTAAAATAGAGAAGGCGATCCAATGGACAGAGCTCGACTTATCATTCCTGCTGTGGGTGGTCTGTACGAAGCAGGCTCAGGATTGTGTTACCCGTGGATCCGATTCTTTAGCGGACTATTCCTTGTGCCACATGGCGCGCGAAAATTGTTCGGCGGTACTATCGATGGGACGGTTGGGTTTTTCTCAAAGATCGGCCTCGAGCCTGCGCTGCCGCTCGCCTATCTGGTTGGTGCAACCGAGTTTTTTGGCGGCCTTCTCATCGCCATCGGATTACTGACGCGACCAGCTGCAGTGGCGGCCGCTGTGCTGTTGCTCGTTGCTGTCTTCTACGTGCATTTCGGTAATGGTTTTTTTTGGAACGAAGGCGACTACGAATATCCCCTACTGTGGACCATCTTGATGATTGGTATTTTCTTTCGCGGCGGTGGCGAACTGTCGATAGACCGGGCGATCGGCAAAGAATTCTAGTGGACTAAACTTACAGTTTTTCGTGTAGAACCAAACAAATGAGAACTGTACCAAAATTAACCCTGGACGATGCAAGAATAATCATGGCGGCAGCAGAAAACCAAGCGCGTGAAATCGGGGTCGACATGGATATCGCGATCACCGACGACGGTGGCAACCTTCTTATGTTTCACCGCATGGACAATGCCCGCATTACCAGCATAGATATTGCCATTAGTAAGGCCTTCACCGCGGCCGGGGCACGGAAGTCTACGCTCGAATACGCCAAGACGAGCGGGCCGGGTGGGCCATCGTTTGGTATCCACGTTAGCAATCAGGGGCGATTCATGGTTTTCGGCGGCGGTCTCCCGGTGTTTGTCGATAACGAAATTGTGGGCGGGGTGGGCTGCAGCTCCGGCCGGCCGGATCAAGATGAAACGGTCGCACAAGTGGGGATTGATGCGTTCTTAAAACAGCTACAAAAATAACCGCGCACACCAAACAGTGCCGATCTTAAACGACATACTGGTTATTGCACTGGAACAGGCAGTGGCGGCCCCGTTTACCTCATGCAAACTCGCACAGGCGGGGGCGCGGGTTATCAAAATTGAACGTGAGACCGGAGATTTCGCACGCGCTTACGATCATGTGGTGCAAGGGGAAAGCGCCTATTTTGTTTGGTTGAATCGCGGCAAACAATCATTGGTGCTGGACATAAAGCAACAACAGGATTCAGATCTGCTCCACCGCATGTTGGCACGTGCAGATGTATTCATCCAAAACTTGGCGCCAGGCGCCGCCGGCCGGGCTGGTTTCGGCAGCGACGAACTGCGCCGCGGGTGCAATAGGTTGATTACTTGCGATATAAGTGGTTACGGGGATAGCGGACCCTATGCGCAAATGAAGGCCTATGACAATCTCCTGCAAGGAGAAACGGGTTTGCTCGCCGTCACCGGCACTCCTGATGCACCGGCGAAAGTGGGTGTATCGCTCGCAGATATTGGCGCTGGCCTGCACGCCTACGCAGCAATTTTGGAAGCACTCATAGTTAGAGAGAAAACCGGACAAGGAACAGCGATCAAAATCTCGTTGTTTGACTGCTTGGCTGACTGGATGAGCGTCCCTTATCTGCACCAAGTGTATGGCGGCAAGGCGCCGGTAAGAAGCGGCACTCACCATGCATCGATCGCACCCTACGGTTGTTACCGAGTTCAGGATGGGCGCCAGGTGATGATCGGCATTCAGAACGAACGTGAATGGCGTCGGTTTTGTGAAGATGTACTACAGATGCCCGAGGTTGCAACGCACGAAATATTCATCTCCAACAGTTTACGAGTTGATCATCGTGACCAACTAGACGCAACGATCGACAGCGTCTTCTCACAGCTACCACTGGCGGAAGTTGTGGAGCGACTGCGAGCAGCCAGTATTGCGTATGCGAACATGAATTCTGTGGAAGAGCTCGCTAATCACCCACAGCTTCAGACAACTACCGTCGATACGCCCAGCGGTTCGATCAAACTACCCGCGTCGCCACTGCCGTTCAGAAACGATATCGATGAACGCGTGCCTGAATTGGGTGAACATACCGAAGCCATTCGCAACGAATTCGGTGGATGATGCGATAGCGTGGGTTGGTCTAAAGACCAATCGTGAGCGGCAGGTAGGTAACGGGATCGATGCCATAGGCGTGGGGCTCTAGCGCCTGATCGATCTCGGCCGGATGATTACCGTCGTGACTCTGGCGCATGAGGTCGATGGTTTTCGGCGTTGCGTATGGAGTACGGTCCGGTTTGAGCACCAACGTTACTTTAGGCCTGAGACGGCGAACACGATTCGTGGTTATCACTACGCCCACTTCACCGGTGTTCAGCCTGACCACGCTGCCGATCGGATAGGTGCCCATACATTGGATGAATTGTTGGACAAATTCTTTGTCGAACGCTTTGTCGCGCCATTCGTAAAGTTTTCTCAGCGCAAAATGCGCGGGGGTGGCAGCCTGATGCGGCCGGTCGCTGGTGAGGGCATCATAATAATCGACAAAGCTGCCGATCGTGCCGAAAATCCCGATCTCATCACCTCTAAGCCCATTCATGTATCCGGAGCCATCATATCGTTCATGATGGCGTTCAGCGATTTCGATCGCACCCTGAGGTATGCCTTTTGTACTCGCCAGGATGGTCACACCACGAGGCACATGGCTCTTCATTAAAGTAAACTCCTGCTCGGTCAGAGACTCAGGTTTTTTCAATATCTCATCGGGTATTCGCATCTTGCCCACGTCTTGTAACAAAGCACCGATCCCGAGGACATGCAGCTGCTCAAGGTCAAATCCCAAGTGGCGGCCGAAGGTGAGTGCCAAGATGCACACTCGAAGGCTGTGCAGGGCAGTGTATTCGTCCTTTTTCTTGAGTTGGGCAAAGCACATAAGCGCATCGGGATTGCGAATTACGCTCTCCGCCATTTGCCCCACTGCCTTTTTTGCCCCGGGTATGTCCAAGCTTTTTCCAAATCGGGTGTCCTGCATCACTGTCTTGATTATGGCTATACTCTCTTTATAGGTCTCGGTAATCGCTGTCACTTCTTCTTCGACTGTCGTTTGGTCCGCATAGCAAGGTTTCGTCGTCGTACGGTTCGGGGCATTTGCTTTCTTTAGGAGCTCGAACTCCAACTTCTTCTGCGGGTCGGTGAAGAACGACATCTTTCTCCGCCGGTCGCCAACGGAACGAGGTGAGTAGCGTGTAACTACGTCGTTAACATCGGCACCTATGTACACGTCCTTGCAATAGCGCTTAAGCTCTTCGATCTGCTCTTGGGTGCGAATCTCGAATCCCTGAAACAAAAAGGGGGTTTCAAGCCAGGGACGATCGATATCGCACACGTACATACCCAACCGCAGATCTTCAACCGATATCTTTATAAGTGTGGTTTGGCCCATTTGATTAATGCTTACGTACAAACTAGAATCTTGCTTGCAATTCTCAGGCCAAATCACGCCAAGCTCCTGGACTGGTCGACGAGCGCCCCCGACCAAAACCCGAAATCACAATAAGTTACTGAGCTTGCGACACGTTGTGGAGGCCATTACAACCGCGATTGGCAGGCCAAGCAGGCGCGGCCATAGGTGCCCATCCACGTCACTTGTCTAGCCTGGTGGGGCTGGATCATCGCCACAAAGCAAAGTATCTTACTGAGCGCGCAAATATGGCCGACGAAAGACACCGTCGCTCAGTTCGTCGTTAACCGCTTGCCTTCGGTTGCACCGATCGAGGTAGGATTACCCCGTTGATGACGAGAGGACTCACGGGGTCAAAAGGCGGATGAACTGTCCCTGGATAACTGACCGAAAACTTGAAGGAATCGAGGCAAAAGGCGCAGAGGAGTCGGGATTAGCTCGACGATAAGAGTATGACCCAGGTAACAAGCACTACGAGTCTGGAGGCGTGGCGGGGCCGCAAAAAGACAGAAAGTGACATCGCAGCGGCCGCTCAGGCCAGAGCCATGGCCGCCCTCCTCGACCGGGATCCAGAGCAATTCCGGCCTGGGGTTGCATTGCCCGAGTATTGGCACTGGATCTACTTCAAGCCCATCGTCCCGCAGTCTAACTTAGGTACAGACGGTCATCCGCGCCGCGGTACATTTTTGCCACCAATCGATTTACCGCGTCGCATGTGGGCGGGCGGGCGGCTGCAGTTCTTACATCCCATCGGGATTGGCGACGAAATCGAACGTAAAACGGAAATCCTCTCGGTCGAGGAGAAGGACGGCCGTAGCGGAAAGCTCGTCGTCCTCAAACTACGGCACTTGATCAGTAACGCTTCCGGCCCTTGTGTGGACGAACAACAGGACCTTGTCTACTGCGAGATTCCAAAGCCCGACCAGCCGTCGCGTCAACGAACAGCTCCACCTGATGACGTCGACTGGAAAGAGACGTTTATGCCGGATGCGGTGGTGCTATTTCGCTTCTCTGCCCTTACCTCAAATAACCACCGTATTCACTACGACTACCCTTATGTAACACAGGTCGAAGGTTATCGCGGCCTGGTCGTACACGGGCCGTTGACCGCGTTGCTATTGCTCGATGCCGCGACCCGACACGCAACACGAACCCCGAGCTCGTATGAATACCGTGCAATTGGGCCTTTGTTCAACGACGAACCAATAACGCTAGCGGGGCGGACCAAAGAAACGGTGAGTGACGTCTGGGCGACAGGGCCGACCGGCGCCGTTGCGATGCAGGGACGGGTAGGCTGGGAGAGCTAGTACCCTGCGTTCGTTAAAGAGGCTCGCTCAGTATTCCTTCTTTTCGCTTGTCTGGTTCTTTTTCTTCTTTTTCTTCTTTTTCTTATTTCGCTCTTTCTTCGCAGGTCTTGCTTTCCAACTACTGCCGTCCTCAACCTTAGCCTTCAAAAGCCGCTTTCCACTCCCTTCGTGGAGGGTGATAGTCACAATTTGACCGTCGGCGGATTCGTACTGAAGCTTGCCCTCCACAATGCGCATCTTTCCCTGGCCGGGAAGCCAGCCATTGTCCTCATCGTACGACCCGTCCTGTCTCAGGGTTATCGTGATCGGCGAAGTCCAGCTAGTGTAACCTTTCCAGGAAACCATGCCCTTCCATGTGCCCGCTACGCTTGTGAAATCTTCAATCGGTACCTCCGGCAGTTTCGCGCCCATTGTGAGTAAGGCGCCTGCGACTAAGAAAACTAAGGTAAGTTGGTTACGCATTTTCGCACCTCCTGTAATTTCTTATCATGGTGTTCCCTTACGGGCGGCATATCACTCATCGTGAGCATGGCGCCCACGATCACGACCATTAGGAGGGATTTGTTGCGGACATTGCCGCCCTTTCTGCTGGAACCAGACCTCATCGCGACAGTCTCCTGTCGGGTGGGCAGATTAAGATATCAAGAAGCTTCGCCCACAAACAGGCGAATAGCAACGCCACAACCGCGGACAGTCAATATGGTGGAGCAAATAAATAGTAGTTAGTTGCTGGTCGCAGTCAGAGCACACGCTATCCAGTCCCGTTAATCAAGATGTGAGTATAGATGCTCGCCGCATAACCCAGGGCTATTGCCCAGCTCCACTTGAGGTGAGCGAAAAATGTATAGACGCCACGCGCTTGACCCATGAGCGCGACACCAGCGGCGGAACCGACCGACAATAACGAACCGCCTACACCGGCGGTAAGGGTGACGAGCAACCATTGCTCATGGCTCATCTCGGGCAGCATAGTAAGTACAGCAAACATCACCGGAATGTTGTCGACAATGGCCGATAGTATACCCACGATTACGTTTGCCCAGGTCGCACCCAGGCCTACGTATAACGACTCGGAGACGAGCGCCAAATAACCAAGTGCACCGAGTCCGCCGACGCAGAGAATGACGCCATAGAAAAACATGAGCGTATCCCACTCCGCCCGTTCCATTTGATGAAAGATATCGAACGGCTTTCTTTTAGTCACCGCACTCGTAAACTCTAAACCTTCTTCTTCCGGGCCCTGTAGTTCAGCCAGCTTTATCCGATAGCCATAGAGCTTGAGCACACCGAGGCCTGTCATCATGCCAAGTACGGGCGGCAGATGCAGAAAGTTGTGCATGCCCACCGCCAACGCAATCGTGCAAAGAAAAAGCACCATGATAACGATGCCACCTTGGCGTATGGTAACGGTAGTACGAATCGCTTCCGGATGTCCCTGTGGCAAGAACATCGACAGGATGGCAGCCGGTACCAGCCAATTTACGGCGGAGGGAATGAACAGGGCGAAAAACTCCTGAAATTGCACAATGCCGGCCTGCCACACCATGAGGGTCGTGATATCGCCGAAAGGACTGAAGGCACCACCGGCGTTTGCGGCAACCACAATACTGACACAAGAGAGCACGACGAATTGGCGGTTGTCCGCACCAACCGCCATTACCACCGCGGCCATTATCAGCGTGGTGGTCAGGTTGTCGGCAACGGGAGAAATAAAGAACGCCAATACACCCGTGGCCCAATAGATAGCGCGCAGCGACAAGCCACGAGAAACCATCCATGCCCGCAATACATTGAATACATCCCGCTCCTGCAGCGCATTGATATAGGTCATGGCCGC
>CAXMNC010000244.1:0-2129 GCA_964194625.1 Acidiferrobacterales bacterium | reverse complement strand
GGGAGGCAGGTCCCCAAGGAGTGTTTGGTAACTGGGGTGAAGTCGTAACAAGGTAGCCGTAGGGGAACCTGCGGCTGGATCACCTCCTTTCTAAGGAGCATTTCCTCGCAAGAGGAATGTATCTGGTCATATCCGAGTGGTAGCTATTGCAGAGCCAGCTTTTTGAGCCCTGCAGTAAATTCCGATTCAGTTTTCAGCGCCCGATCGGGGACACGCTAGGCCTCTAAAACCGCGGCGTTTCCGGCAGGTTACGAGGTACACCGCGACAACCCGCGCACCTGACCCTCTCGACTGCGGTACGGCCAATCATTGAGCCATTGCGCGGCTTCCGCTGCCGAGCCGGGCGTGCGTTGGCCGCTCCAGGTGAGCCGGCTCCCGCTATTCCGGCTGCCAGTAGTCCACGCGCCCGTGAAAAAAACCGTCGTTGTCGGCCCAAACTGTGTGGCGCTCGTTCAGGCGTTCGTTCGCCGTCTCCGTGGACCAAACTTTCCACTTGGCGTACACGCATTCGCGCCGATGCCGTATCGCCTTCAGGGTCTCCTCATCATCGCCGCTTCGCGGAATCTCACCGCCAGTTGGGGGGCCGACGCATCTGACCTCCCTGTTCTGGATCGCGACACTGAGTTGCGCCTCTTTGGGACCGTCGTGATCCTCTCGACTGCGGTACGGCCAATCATTGAGCCATTGCGCGGCTTCCGCTGCCGAGGCCGGGCGCGCGCGTTGGCCGTCGCGAGTCATCGTATCCAAGGCATCCCAGAGCGACGCTTGAGTGCAGCAAGGAGTGGCAATCGCCAGAAATCCCTCGTGCGCTGCGTTCCATGATGCTGCCTTTTCACCGCGCATGATCCATGCGATGCCCACGGCGAGGATAAGAGCCGCACCAATCGCTGCGAGCGCCACAATCATAAGTTTGGTCACTGTACTCATCGCCGCGGACTAGTAACCCAGCTGAGCTTTCGCGGCACCTCCATCCGTAGGCTACCTGTCGTCAGCTCCTCGCGGGCAGCCGTACAGTCCTCTAGAATCGTGCTAGTTATCGTTTCTGAATCCTGATCCAGCAACGAGGAGTGAGCAACATGACCAGTACCAAACGAGCAGGACCGCCGGTCATGACGGTGGCAATGATCACCGGAATCGCGGGCTACATTCTTGGTTGCACGCCCGCCGAGCGCGAGCCTGAAGCTCACGTCCACCCCGAGCAGCAAGAGCCGGTTGCACAGAAAGACCAACCCTCTCAGGAGTCTGATCAAGCACAACAAGACACCGGTGCGGTCGAGCAGTATTCCCCGGTGAAGGCGCGCGCGCGCGATTTCTACACGCCCAACAGCGAAGACCTCGGGCCAGACGAAATGCGGTTGATCGCCTGCGGCACCGGGATGCCCACGGCGCGTCCGAAACAAGCGGCGTCGTGCTGGCTGCTCGAACTGGGGAACGGTGACAAGTTCATCTTCGATGTCGGGACCGGATCGGCGGAGCGCATCGCAGCCCTTCAGATCCCCTACAACTACCTCGACAAGGTTTTCCTGAGCCACCTGCACACCGACCACTTCGGCGACCTTGATGCGCTGTTCGTCGGTGGCGCGCTAGCCGGCCGCCAGAAGCCGCTGCGCGTTTGGGGACCGAGCGGCGATACCCCGGAGAGAGGCACGAAGTACGCGCTGGATCACCTGCGAAAAGCGCTGACCTGGGACCTCGATGGCCGCAAGGGAATGACCGATCCGCGTGGATATCATTTCGAGGTCACCGAGTTTGACTACATGGGTGTGAATGAAATCGTCTATCAGGAGAACGGCGTGACGATTCGCTCCCTCCCGGCCATCCACGCTCTCGACGGTCCGGTGAGTTTCATCGTCGAGTGGAACGGTTTCAAGTTCGTGTTTGGAGGGGATACCTATCCGAACAAGTGGTATGCGAAGTATGCGAAGGATGCCGACCTGGCGATTCACGAGTGCTTCATCGCCGTCCCCGACATGATCACCAAGTTCCAGTTCACGCCACAAAGCGCTCTGATGGTGGGCACCCAAATCCACACCGCACCTGAAGCGTTTGGCAAAGTGATGTCGCTCATCAAGCCGCGGATGGCGGTGGCTTATCACTTCTTCAAAGACTTCGACACTACAGCGGCGATC
>CAXMNC010000243.1:0-3723 GCA_964194625.1 Acidiferrobacterales bacterium | reverse complement strand
ATCGAATCGAATAAGCTATATCATTTGAAGGCGACGCTAGGGACGCGTAGAGAGAACAGTTGATGAAATGCCTAACCTAATAGACTAGACCGCTTACCTGCAACTATCGAAGCTAAGTGTTTCCGTGAAGCCAATCCATACGCCCGCTTTCTTTCAGGCGCATCGATCCCGGCTAAACGGATTTTGTGTTCCTTATAGTTGGCGTCGAGGACGTAGAGGGTATCGCCATCCGTAATCTTGACGATTTTATCCGGGGGTAGCACACTCGGGGACCCCACCCTCTTAGGGGGGACGTCACGATAGTTAGCGCCTCACAAGCCTTCTTTGAAGATGTTGTCGTTAATGGCACTGTCTTTGTGAATGACGCCTCGCACGCGTTCTTTGATCCAGCGGCCGAAATCACCGGTGATGTTAACTGTGGGGTGTCCCCGTCCGGGCTTGCAGTAGGCATGCCGGGGGTGCTTGGTGGCATGTTCAATTGCCCATGACCGTGACCCGCCTATTGCCATAGGAGGCTACCGCGGGCTTGTACTTTGACGGAGGACCACTCACCCTGGTTTTGGAAGAGGCCCGTCCCGTGCGGGCCTTTTTCTTTCCAGCGCGGATTACTACCGTGATGACTCGCCCACTAGGAAGACAGGAGGTTCACCATGCCCTTTTACCTCACCCCCGAACAAGACGACTCCAACCAAGAACTCCAAGTCTGCATTGCCGAGGCGTTATATGATGTCGATTCGATTGTGGCGGGCCCAGGGGCTTACACCAAAGAAGAACTCGCGAGCTTACACAGCCAGATCGTGTCGAATCTGGAACAGGTGTTGTGTCTGTCCCGTGCATCTTCATAGCCCTCTAATCATCAGAAGCGATAAGACAGACCAAAGGACACGACCGGGAAGATGTCGAAGTCCTCGAGCTCGTCTTCAAGCTTCTCTTCTTCATTCGCTAAGAACGTCCGAAGCTCCTGGGAAGCCTCCTCACGGGCCACGTCGGCGATGATTCCCTGAACATCCAAATCAACGTCAGGCGAGCCATGAAAGGCGACCCCCAGGTCGAAGCTGTAATATAGGCGCCGCTGCCCGCGTGTCGTATTGCCCCAGCCGATGCCGAGGTAAGGGGCCAAGTCGTTAAAGCGAACTTGGGCCCGCGCACGCAGTAAGGTGCGCGCACTGATGTTGCCATTGGCGTCAGCGCTGTTAAGTATGCGTCGAATAGCGGTTTGCTCGATGTCACTGAGGAGGGTATCAGGCAAATCGATACGGCTATCGGCAATGATCTCGGATAGCGCAATATCGTCGAGATGGAACACCTGACTAGGTAGTGCGTCCGCGCGCAGTCTATGGCTATTGATCAAGATACCGATGGTGGTGCGAAACGAACCACCAAACGGATGCCAGTCAAACAGGAAGGACGTGGATCGAAGTTTCAGGTCAAAGTGTTGGTTCACCCCCTTCTTGCTGTGTAGCTCGAAGTCACGAAAATTGTGGACACCGACCCGAAGGTCGAGCTTTGAGGACAGGGCCGTGCTGAATTCCCGGCCCAGGCCTAATGTGCTGCCCGTGTCTAAGAAAACGGAATTATCACTAAGAAATGCGCTCGCTTGCGCCTGTGACAAGCCAACGAGCGTAGCACATCCAACGGCGATAAATCGCCTCACAACAGAATCTCTCAACATAATGATGATCCACGGATTTACGTCCTGCCCGCGCCATCCAGCTCCCTCACAATCTGTGCTAACCCCCAAGGGTTCACGTAGGTGCTATTGACGACGTCGGTTCCAAGATAGTCGTCATCACATTTCCTCCGGTTGCTTAAACTCAGGATTACTCGGGACTTCCCTAAACATATGCCCCATATTCGCAGACGGCTACTTACAGATAGGTTACAGATGACTTAGAGGTTACCGGGCGCTCGCCTGGCACAGCCTACGCCTTGCAGGATACGGCCGGCCCGTTGAAGGCTATGGTCGTTTGATGGCCGTTTGAAGTGTCAGGTGGTGGCTCAACAGTTCAACAAACAAGAATGAGGGTAGGCACATGAACCTAAACCTACTAGCAACCGCAGCCTTGGTCATGATCGGACTCGCTCAAGTGTCGCAGGCTTGGACTGCGATCCAACGGGTGGGTAGAGTAATGCGATACAGGGTCTGACCCAGGTGAGAGGTACAAATGACCAACTACCGAAAACACACCCTATCAACCGCGATACTTATAATGTCAGCCTTATTGTTAAGTGCCTGTTACAAATTCGTCAAGACGACAAAACCCATAGAGCCGGAACCACCTGAGATCCAGCATAAAATCCGCGAGGGCAGTAGAGTTTACATTCAGACAAAGGACGGCAGAGAATTAACATTGAAGGTGTCGCAGGTCACCGCGGAGGCGATCATCGGTATAGAAATCAGTCTTACCGAAGTAGAAGCGATTCCATTTGACCAGATCGAAACTTTAGGCAAGAAAGGATTCGGGACGATAAAACCCATAGAGCTGGAACCACCTGAAATCCAGCATAAAATCCGCAGGGGCAATAAAGTTTACATTCAGACAAAGGACGGCAGAGAATTAGTATTGAAGGTGTCGCACGTCACCGCGGAGGCGATCATCGGTATATAAATCGGTGTTACCGAAGTAGAAGCGGTTCCATTTGACCAGATCGAAACTTTAGACAAGGAAGTAGGTGGCTTTCGCCGCATGAGCAAAGATGAAATCGAGGAATCAGCCAAGGAATTAGCCGAGGAGTTCGTGGAAGCATTAGCAGTCTTAGGTCTCACGATCCTGGCTCTCATCCTCCTTTACCAGTAGTGTCCTCCAAATTAGGACACTACCCCTTTGCGGGGCTTCTTGACTTACTTCGTTGGGCTGCTCCGAGATCAAGAAGAACGCGAGAGAATTGTTCAGGCGGACTACTTCGTTGTTATTCTCCCTCTGCAGCGGGCTGAGGCTTCAGCTCTGTGGGTACCACGTCGGTTCCGGGTAAGTTCCTTTCTAGGATGATGCAGATCTCACAGGTGGTAGCACGACAATTCAACAAACAAGAATGAGAGCAAGAACTCCAAGTCTGCCTGGCTACTGCCCGAGTACGTTAACGCTTGCTATTTGGTAGCGAAGGTCCCCGCTTGATCAATTCGTTCACTGGGACACCTGCTTATCGACGTGCGCTAGACTATCGATTACCGCGTCGATTCCTTCATTCTTGATTTTGATTGCATAGACCCTGCGATACATGGTTACCAAGCTCATGCCCATGACCATCACATCGTATACCTTCCAGCCAGATTTCCCGTTGTATAACCTGTAGTTCACGGCAATGTTGGGGCCACCATCACCGCGCTTGAATTCGGTCTTAACAATTACCCGTTTGTCTTCGGGCTTTGCGTTAAATGGGAGAAAAACAAACTGCTCGTCCTGATACTTCAGGAGCGCGGTGGCGTAGGTACGTACCAGCCGGTCGCGGAACTCAGTGGCAAACTGGGTGCGTTGCCCCTCGCTCGCTTGCCGCCAGTGCTCATTCAGTATCAATTTCGCTATTATCCTGAAATCGAACAACGACACGATATGTTCATAAGCCATGGCATAAAGCTTGTCATGGTCTTTAGCATAGAGATCGCGGTTGTTCTTCAATAGCTCAATAATCTTTGTCGTTGCTTCCGACAAGAGTCGATCTGGCCTCTTCGCCTCGGTGCGAGCCGTTAGCGAGGCTGGGATTAATATCGGCAACACGGTGTTA
>CAXMNC010000242.1:0-4338 GCA_964194625.1 Acidiferrobacterales bacterium | reverse complement strand
TGTGAATCACCCGAGCCGCGTGTGCGATTCCGCAGCTTTGGTGACTCGGGGCTTGCTTTCGAATTGTTGTGCTGGGTTCGGCTACCTGTCATGCGCGGACAGATTGAAGACAATCTAAACTCCGAAATTTATAAGTGCTTTGCGCGGGAAGGCATAGAAATCCCGTATCCCAAACGGGATGTCTATGTGCGCCATGTGCCGTCCTCGACTCAGACCCAAGGTTGACGGTCCTGCAAAATATACTTCGCCGGTACTTTATTAACGACACGCAGCATAATATGGAAATGATGAGAAAAACTCTCGCTTAGCCAAACAAAACATCTGTCCCAATTGTTTGAAAATGGACATTGAAGGCACAAACAGAGGAAGTAATATCACCATGATAAAATATGCGATTCCTGATAATGATCCGCAGCAGTTGATGATACCAGGTTTATTATTGCTGTTATTTTTCCTCATTTCCTCGATCGCAAATGCAGGTGATGCGGAAGTAGGAAAACAAAAATCCGTAGTCTGTGCTGCGTGTCACGGGAGCAAGGGGATCAGTGTGCACACCACCTGGCCCGATCTGGCGAGTCAAGACGCACAGTACATAGCTTCCCAGTTAAAAGCCTTTCGGGACGGAGTGCGAAAAAGCGCGATGATGTATCCCATGGCCTTTGATCTTAGCGACAATGATATCGATGACATTGCCGCCTATTACAATCAGCTGAAGTGTGATTAGCGGGTTACTCAATCGATGGACTCAAGAACAACCAGGCTGACGTGGCGAATTAAAGGATAAAACCATGGCACAGGATCGAAGAACATTTCTTAAACTGTCCGGCTTGGGTCTGCTCACCTTTTCGGTAGGTGGCGCGAGCCTGCTCATGACACCGGCGCAAGCAAGGGCAAAAAACGTTCCGCTTAAGGTGCTAACGTCTGACGAAGCACGCACCCTCGAGGCATTTGGTGAGACGCTGCACCCTGGGGCTGGCGAAGCCGGGCTGGTGCACTTTGTCGACCACCAACTTTCGCTCGACCCGGATGATTGCATGTCCTTGGTCAAGTACTTCGTTAACGATCCGCCCTTCGTTAATTTCTATCGTGCCGGCTTAAAATCTTTGCAGGATTACAGTAAAGCAAAATTTTCAGTGTCGTTTGTTGAACTTAATGATGCGGATCGAATTGAGCTGGTGAAAACGATCACCCGTGACAATCCCAGGGAATGGCCATTTCCGCCGCCGGCGCCCTTATTTTACATGGTCGTGCGTAACGATACGACTGATGTACTTTATGGAACCATCGACGGTTTCCGCCGGCTCGGTGTGCCGTATATGCCCCACATTGTTCCTCCTGAGAGTTGGTAGCCATGCAATACGATGAAGAAGTGGATGTCGTTATCGTCGGTTCGGGTGCTGCAGGCAGTGTCTTTGCCGCGAAGCTTGCACAAAAGGGCAAGCGAGTAAAGGTGCTGGAATCGGGACCCGCCTGGACGGAAAACGATCTATATAGTTCACCAATGTGGGCGCGTCGGTTGCGCGGTGCGTCACCGCAGTTAGACGAAAAAGGCAAACAACATATCTACGCGAGACTCAATTCAGGACGCGGTACCGGCGGGGCGGCCCTGCACCATTACGGCGTGTGGCCGCGTTTTCAAGTGGAGGATTTCAAGCGTAAGAGCCTGACGGGAACAGGACTCGATTGGCCGATCGAATACAATGATCTACGTATGGCCTACGATGCGGTACAGGAGGAGGTTGGGATATCCGGAGACGCCAAGGCTGAGATATGGCGTCCGCCTGGTGCACCGTACCCATTACCGCCGATTCACGTATTTAAGCAAGGCGAAAAAATCGCCGCGGGGTTTGAAAGTCTCGGCTTGCGGGTGTCTCCCATACCGATCGCTGTGCTGTCTCGGCCCTATAAAGGTCGCAACGCCTGCGTCTATGATGGTTGGTGTGATGCGGGTTGTCCCATCGGCGCGTTGGCAAACCCACTTGCGATATACCTTGCAAAGGCGACAAAAAATGGTGCAGTGGTTCAGACCGACAGTCATGTCACGCGTGTCCTGACAGAAAATAAAGGCGAGCGAGCCAGCGGTGTTGAATACAAGGACAAGCGTGGTGCGACCCGGGTACAACCGGCGAAAGTCGTGGTCGTCGCCGCTTCGACCGTGGAGACGATCCGCACCCTGTTGAATTCATCAGCAAAACAGCATCCAGCCGGGTTGGGCGATTCCAGTGGCTTACTCGGGCACTATTTAATGGCACATCCTGCGGTAGTGGCTTACGGTCTTTTCGACGACGATATTCAAAACTATCTGGGTGCGTCCGGTGGACAACTGTTCAGTCAAGATAAAACCGCCACAGCAGAAAAGGCACATCCAGCGAGTGGGCGACGCCATTGGGAGATCGCACTGGCGCTGAAGCCTGTCGATATCCAGGGCCTTGCCATCAGTCGTCCCGATCTGTTCGGTGTCGATCTCGAACGATTCATGCAACGTGCTGCCCGTGGTCTGGCGGCCATGACCGCGTTGAGTGAAGATGAGCCGGTCAAACAGAATCGACTCGTTCTTTCCAGTAAGAAGGACAAGTACGGTATGCGCCTCGCAGAAGTACATTACAACATCAGTCCTAATGGTCTTGCGCTGTACGCGCAGTCGAAGCAAGACGGAATGCAAATCTTTAAAGCGGCTGGTACTAAGGAAACCTGGATGGGACCATTGCATGCGCAACATATTGCCGGTGGCACGGTGATGGGCAGTGATGCGAAAAGCTCGGTCACTGATGCCAATGGCCGATTGCACGATGTTGCAAATGTCTTTATCGGTGGCGGCAGTGTATTTCCGACCCTGTCTCATGCCAACTCAACTTATACGATACATGCTGTTGCGTGGCGCTCGGCCAGGTACATGGCTGAGAATTGGAACGAGATTGCGAAATGATATCAGGGCAAACACACCATGCAGCAAGCAGCAAGGGAAGTTTTGCAAGTGTAACAATGACTAACGCTAACACCACGATATCGCATCGGCGTCTGTGTGTTGGAAACGATGAACAGAAGACTGAATGTAAAAGGCGTCAATCGATGATATTTCAGTTTATTCTTGCTTTGTTTCTTGTGTCAGCCGCGAGCGTGGTATGGGCTGGCGATATCGAAGCCGGCAAGTCGAAGGCTGCCACTTGCGTAGCATGTCATGGCCCGCAAGGTATATCGAGTATCCCCGGTTATCCGCACTTGGCCGGGCAAAAGGCCGCGTACCTGGTGGCCATCCTCAAGAGCTACAAGAATGGCGAGAGGGTAAGCCCGATTATGGGGCCGTTCGCGAAGCCGTTGTCAGATGCCGACATCAGCGATCTCGCCGCATATTTTTCCAGTTTGCAACGTTGCAAGTGATGAAACATCGTTGAGGAGACGAAACTGTGTCATTGATTGGGAAGCTTACGCGATGACTGATCAACCGTGCGTGGGTGAGCATTCAAACCAATATTTTGGAGGCTGCCCAATATTTCGTATCAAGGGGCACTATTCCGCCGGCATCAGCTTCAACGGCATGTACCTGGCGCGTCCGCAAGATACTTTCGCTATCAGCTATTTCTATCTCGATCCAAGCGACGATTTTCCGCCGGAGCTTGGCATCGGTACCAGCAGCGGCATCGAAACCTACTACGTTTATGCTGTCACCCCCTGGTTGCAAATTTCTCCGCACTTCCAGTTTCTTTTTGATCCCGGCACAAGCCAGGGGACGGATGACCTGACTGTGGCCGGTATCCGCGTGCTCGCCCTATTTTGAACGATTGATACTTGCCATGACGAGAAGCTGTTGGCGTATGGTTCTATACGCCGTGCCTTTTGCCCGAGTGAAACGGCCCGGATTTCCCGGAGGCCAGCGGTTTGTCGGTGAGTCCGACAAGAACTGGATCCTGTTTGTAGGTGGCATGTACCAACGGCGCTTCGGCAGTTAGTCGTGTGCCACGAAGGGCCCGTCCGCTCCAATGCGAATTCAGAACAGCGATTTTGATCCTATGCGGCTGGGCGGTACGGCGCACGCAGAATCCAACACGATTTCGACCATCATCCGGTGGCAGGGGCAGATATTTCCGGTCGATATCGGCGAACTGAGATTTCTCGGCGCACTGGAAGGCATCATGTATGTCGAGACTGCGCAAGGAGTTCTTAATCTCCAGATATTCGCAATGTTCGTCGCTACTTCCATTGAAATCTTTGCTCGTGAGGTCAATTCCGCGTGTTCACGCCTAGGGCGTCTTCAATGAGCTGCATGCCCTTGGTCTCGACCACCGTGTTGAACTGCATTACGGGCTGCGAACTGGACATATCGAACGCGGCCAGAACTTT
>CAXMNC010000241.1:0-2488 GCA_964194625.1 Acidiferrobacterales bacterium | reverse complement strand
CCTTTTTTGCGCCTTTCTCAATCAATTGATAGACCCACATGATCGCTACGCCGTCCCCGGTATTGGTAACCGTGTGGCGATGCCCTTTGGGTGGTGACCATAAAGCACCAACGGTAAATACATCAGTAATGCTGGTCGTGTGGTTGGTGTGCGTTAATTGCCCTTGGGATAACCGGCAGTATTCTTCATGTACGATTTCGATGTTATCCATTTTCCCGCCGGGTTGGAAAACAACCTTCACATATCGTACCATTTCCAAGTTGGGCAATTTGCTTGAATATTCCGCGATCACGATCGGCTCGAAACCTTCGGATGTTTCATCCGCGTTCGCGGTACTCAATGCGAAGATTATTGCCCCGGCGGCCAAAAAACTCGTCACGATACTGGTCAGTCTAGAGAGCATATTTTGCCTCCCTGTAGATCACTGTGTTAATCACGTTTTACGTCGACGGATATTGGCATCAACGCGCGGACATTCAACTTTGATCATTGCCGGTCATCAGGACAAGGCACCGGCAGGCCGAGATGATCTTTACAGGTCGCTATATCCGAACCAACTTTCCCAAAATCGAAAACAAACCAACCGAGAAGGGCGAGCGCGATCACGCAGACGGCAAGCGCCCCACCGATTGCCCAACGACGTTTGCTTTGCCCCGAGTGGGTAGGGAGGGGTTGCTCTTCCCGCTCTTGGAGGTCGCCAAGTACTCGATAGGAGCGGACAGGCTCGGAGATATTTTTTACACGATGCTCGCCCTGGTCCTCATAGCGGAGTTTCAGGCTATGGCGCACTTGGTCGTGTACGACATTGGACATCCAGATACCACCCGGCTCGGCCAGTTCCTGCAATCTGGCCGCGATGTTGACGCCGTTGCCGAAAACATCGGTGCCTTCAGTCATTATGTCGCCGAGGTTCACGCCGATTCGGAATTGCATACGTTTATTTTCGGCCACATCAGCGTTCCGCTCCGCCATGAAAACCTGTACCGCGTGGGCGCAGGACACGGCCTCAGCCGCGCTGGGGAATTCGACCAGCAGGCTGTCGCCAGCAGTTCCGACAATTCGACCATTGTGTTCCGCGATCACGCGATCGGTGACGACCCGATGCGCCCGTAGTGTCGCCAATGTACCGGTTTCGTCAGCTTCCATAAGACGGCTGTAGCCAGCCACGTCCGCACTCATGATCGCCGCAAGCCTACGGGTAACTCCCTCATCCACCACCAGTTGCCCTCTCCGTGCAAAGCCGGCGACAGTCTACCGGAATGGCCGAGTACCTTCCACTTCGCTGTGCGAAGCCGTCTGATGGGATGAATCTACGATGATCGTATAGGCTCACCAGTATTGTAATGCACCGGCAATTGTCGCCCTTGGGTCAAAACCTGCCGTTTGAGGAGTGTTGTCCGAACGACCGCTTTGAGATCCAACAGCGGACATTGCGCGAGGCCCCCGTGAAGGGTCGCGGTAGGGGGCAGGTAGGCACCGATCTTGATGAACTTCTCGCGCAGCGGACAGCGGCCAATGCTCTGCTTCCTCGGATACGGCTGGCCTTCTCGTGTTCGGTCTTTGGCTTCGCCCGCTTGACATTGTAGGCCCTGCGGTAGGCGTCGCTTTGGGTCAGTCCCTGCGCCCGGTAGGCGGCAGCTTGGGCTTCCTGGGGCGTAAGTTCGTCTAACTCTCGTTTGTTGACCATGGATTGATCCTGAATGTCAT
The DNA here is from genome assembly GCA_964194625.1 of Acidiferrobacterales bacterium. Taxonomy (GTDB): domain Bacteria; phylum Pseudomonadota; class Gammaproteobacteria; order Acidiferrobacterales; family SPGG2; genus SPGG2. The sequence continues at coordinate 781 of CAXMNC010000241.1, read as the reverse complement.
CAATTCGCACTATTCTGGCATATGGATTCTCGGTCGAGCCAATCAATGCCCTGCAAGCCGCACGGCCTCCGAGCGGCATAGGGTTGCATCTCAATTGATCCTCCTGTGCGCCCGTCGCGGTTTGAAGAGTCGCTCCAGACTCCTGGAGGCACCGCACAGCGCGATCTCGGGTTGGCCGCGAGACCCTCAAGGGCGAAAACTTCTTCAGCCACAACCTGGCCCAGATGCTGGCCGGGGCTCGGCACGCCCGGATGATCTACAACATCATCCGCCCCATTGTGGCTTGGACGAACAAGTGGAAATCTCAGGTTAGGTCCTAATAGGGCCAAAACCGACGGTCTGAGGCCCGTCGTTCGAACGACCGTTATCTGATGGGCAAACGGCCATTGCGAATGGCTCCAATGAACGGCCGTTTATGGCCGAAATGAGACGATCGGGAACGGCTCGAATCGACCCAACACGGCCATTCCCGTTCGCTGTTGCGAACGTCTGCTATCGGATCACAAAGCAGTCGTCCAATAGCCGCGACGTGACCGACATTCTTCAGTGGGACTCATGACTGCGCGCCGAGGTCCCGGCTCGAGAAGGACAGGCGGCGGATCTCGGGAAGATAGGTCTGGCTCTGTTTCTTGCGCCAGTTCTTTCGGAAGGACCGCGGCGTTTCGCCGAACCGTCGCTTGAAGGACCGGGCAAAGACGGTGGGGTATGAAAAACCGCAGGCCAAGGCAACGTCCTTGATGCTGAACTCCTCATAGAACAGAAAGTTGCGCGCGGCCTGAAG
>CAXMNC010000240.1:0-4463 GCA_964194625.1 Acidiferrobacterales bacterium | reverse complement strand
GGCCATCTCCGGTCATTCCCCTATCGTCGGCGAACGGCTGCTCCATACTAAAAGCGGTCGTCCAGAGGCCAATAGTCTGCATTCAAGCTCTTCCATCACCCCACTCACACAGCAATTCCGGCTTCAAGATGTTTTACTAGAAGGACCACATGCTTGTCTATTCGACGCCTGTAAAAAACGTCGTCCACCATGCTCCGGATCTTCTGAATGCCTCGTTCACTCGGGCAATCTCCTCAGGGTGGTTCTTGATGTCGAGCTCCAGGACCTACAGTGCTTTCCCTTTTGGCTCTCCGAAATATTGTATTGCGAGCACGGTGACGTCGTCGGCTTGCTCAGCATCGCCCTGGAAATCCCAGACGTCACTCACAGTTACGTCGACAATCTCTTCCGCTGACTCGAACTGGCGCGACGACATCAGGGAGGTAAGCCGCTCGTCCGAGTAAAGCGCCTTGTTAACGTCCATCGCCTCGGTTACCCCGTCTGTAAACGTGAGTAACAGGTCTCCCGGGATTACCGTGATCTTGTCTTCTCCGTACACCGTGCCCTCCATGGCCGCAACCACCAGACCGTGACACTGGTTCAACTGTATGACGCCACCATCGCTCTGCAGGAGATACGGTGGGTTGTGCCCGGCGTTGGTGTACGTGAGCGCTCCGGTCTTGACATCGAGAATAGCCAGGAAGACCGTGACAAACATGCATGCATCGTTGTCTCGGCCGAGCTCGTTATTGACGTGTGTAATAATGCTCGCCGAGGAGAAATCGGCTGCCGCCCTAGATTTAATCAAGGATTTGCTGACCGCCATGAAGAGCGCAGCTGGGACACCTTTTCCCGATACATCCCCAATACAGAAACAGAATCGGTCTTCGTCGATGAAGAAGAAGTCGTAGAAATCTCCACCAACCTCACGAGCTGGCGCCAACGTCGCAAACACGGAGAACTCGCTGCGCTGCGGAAATGGCGGGAAGATCAGGGGCAGCATGCTCATTTGAATCTCTTTGGCCGCGTTCAGCTCACCCTCCATGCGTTCCTTGGCACCTCTGAATTCGTCCCGGCTTTTGGTCGTATCGAGAAACACGGAAAGTGCCTTCGCCATGTCCGTAATTTCATCATTGCCGCCGCTTGGGATTTTGGCTTCCAAGTTACCACCTGCAATCGCCAGCATGCTGTCACTTAGGGTGGTCAGGCGGGTAATCAGGTTGCGCCCAACATATAACCACACAATCAGAATTGAACTGAAAAGGCTCAGCGCGCCCACCGCGACCAGAACCACGGTGCTGAATTTCTGAACTGACAGGGCTTCACTATTTGCGTCGGCAATGTCCTGTTTGGCGTCGCTGACCAACTTGTCCACTATTTCGGTCAGCTCTCGAGACAGCTCAGTATTCTCAGCCAACAACTGGCTGGCTGTCGCGAGCAGCCCAAGTTCGCGTGCGCGTTGATTCGGGAGACTGTTCTCTCCGACTATGAATCCGTTAAGTTCGTTGGTGCGATCTAAGAGCTGCTGACCCATCTTCGGTTCGAAGGCGGGGGCCCGTCGTTGAATTTCGCGCAAAGACTTTCTGAATCGGAAGACCAAGACTTTCAAGCGCTGGGGATCCTCTGTCGATGCCACTTCATGGACCATGTCGTTGATGACCGAAGCCTCGCGCTGCACCTTCTGCAGGGAGCGAAATAGCTCAATCGACTGCGCTGCTTCAATATCTGCTTTGGTTCGTTCGTCAAGGGAAAAGCTAGAGTCATCGACCGCCCTGCGCCACTGTCCAATCTGCCCACGGGTCACCATAAGCCAGGGCGTGAGCAGCTTTTGCATCCCGTTGTAGGCCTTTTCAATACCAAGGAGTAACTCTTTCTTTCGATCGGCCACGTTAAGCCGCTCGGAGATCAGCGTGTCAAGGGTGTCAAGGTTGAACGTCAGGCTATTTACTGTTGGTGACATAAGCTTATACGCGGGCGATTCGATGTCGCTGCTTTCAATCTCGGCAAGCAATTCGTTAAGACCGTGTACCGCGCCGGCAATCTCGTTCGAGACTTCCATGTGCTCTTCCAGGGTCGTCACCGTCAACAACTTCGGTGCGGCGGCAACAATTCTTTCGGATTGGCGAGATAAATCCTGAGAAGCTAAGGCTGACGGGACTTTTCGCTGGGTAATCCGGTTCATAACTTCCCCAACTTCGAAGAACGAAATCATTCCGGCAGCGGCGGCGATCAGGGCGAAGGCACTGATACCCAGAAAGGCGAGGAGTAACCGCCCCCGAACTCCCATTTTGCGCCACATGTCTTCGGTCCCCTTCGTTCCGCGCGACTAACGGGCCCAAGATCAAAACTTTCAGTCAAAGGCTGACTGACATAGGATTAGTATGCCTCAAAATGGGGGCAGGAAGGAGGGGTTAAAGATGAAACGCAGAGCATTGTTGGCCGGTGCAGGTGCGGTCGCTACGGGGGCAACCTCCACATTTCCGGCGCCAGCTATTGCGCAGGGGATCCGGGAACTGAAAATGGTCACTTCGTGGTCGAAGAACTTCCCTGGGCTTGGCACGGGCGCCGAGCGTCTTGCGCGGTCGATCACCGAGACCTCGGGAGGGCGGCTGCAAGTGAAAGTGTTCGCTGCCGGGGAGTTGGTAGACGCTTTCGAGGTTTTCGATGCCGTTTCGGCCGGGCTCGCCGACATGTACCACTCGGCTGAGTATTATTGGATAGACCGATCGCCGGCGTTCGCTTTTTTTGCCACCGTCCCATTCGGTCTTACCCCTAATGAATTGTTCGCTTGGATCCATCATGGTGGTGGACAAGAGCTGTGGGACGAATTGAGCGCCGGGTTCAATATCAAGAGCGTCCTTTGCGCTAACACGGGGGTGCAAATGGGTGGCTGGTTCTCCAAGGAAATCACTTCACCCGAAAGCTACAAGGGCTTGCGCTTTCGGATGCCGGGTCTCGGGGGCAAGGTGATAGAGCGAATAGGGGCTACCGTCATAACCCTCCCCGCTGGTGAAATTGTACCGGCGTTGCAATCCGGCGCGCTCAACGCAGCCGAATATGTGGGACCGTGGAACGACCTTGAGCTTGGTCTTTACAAGGCAGCAAAGTTCTACTACTACCCGGGTTTTCACGAACCGGGCACCGGCGACGCCGTGGGGATCAACAAGGGGCTCTGGGACGGTCTTAGCACCGAGGAACAGCGGGTGATTGAGACTGCGGCTGCGGCCGAGTACTCTCATTCGATCGCCGAGTTCAACGCTAATAACCGCGTCGCTCTCAAGACGTTAATCAACGAACATGGGGTGAAGCTGCAAAAGTTTGACGACTCGATTTTGCGGACACTTCGCAAACTTAGCGATGACGTCGTGGCTGAGATCGGCGGGAGCGATCCGCTGACCCAGCGCGTCTATGACAGCTTCTCTAAGTTCCGCAAGTCGATCATGACGTGGACCGATATATCAGAACGCGCCTATCTGAACGCTCGCGGACTCTAGCCGGTATGTCGCATGGGAGTCCTGGTTTGTGAACATTTTCAGTGGCCATCGTCAGATGATTTTCTTGGGGACACAATTTGAAAGCGGCCCTTTAGATGCGGCTTGTTTTAACTCGAGCTACTTTGGGTCTTGGCCGATAGGACCCGTCAGATGGCTGGAACTGAATGACCGCATCTGCTGCATAGGAGACATTCGCCTCTTAGAGTCCAACGGCTAAAACGGGTCGCAAGCCGCCGTTGGGCGGCCACGGATGGATTTCATCGCCTGAACGGCGGGAGACGGCCATGAAGAGACATTCAGCTCAGATGGAATTCGAGTTTTGAGCGTCCGCTTATCTCCTCATTGCTGCCGTTTGCTCGCCAGCCTTCAGCTCCCGCGATACTATCCCGTGAACGCCCCGACTCGAAGAAGGGCACTTCTGCATGGAAGAGCGTCAGCCGCGAAAGCTCGCCGTCATTCTGCACGCTGATGTGGTCGGATCCACGGCGCTCGTCCACAGGAACGAGTCGCTGGCCCACGCCCGCATTCAAGACGCATTCCGCCGTTTCTCGTCAACCATCGAAGCCTATAGCGGCGTCACCCATGAGTTACGCGGGGATGCGCTGCTGGCAGAGTTCGCTCGGGCGTCGGACGCGGTCGCGGCCGGGCTCACATTCCAGATAGAGAACACTGAATCAAACGCCCGGCTTGAAGACGACCTCCAGCCGCAACTGCGAATCGGCATCAGTCTCGGCGAAGTAGTGATTGCGGACAATACGGTCACCGGGGCGGGGGTCGTTCTTGCCCAGCGGGTTGAGCAGCTGGCCGAGCCGGGCGGTGTGTGCATTACGGGTGCTATCCACGAGGCGCTGCCACAATACCTGCCGCTGGACTACTCCGACCTCGGGAAGCGGGAGGTGAAGGGCTTCGAGGAGCCCGTGCAGGTCTACAGTGCGAGTGTGGAGGCTGGGAAGCAAGTCTCGCCCCCCGAGCCAGCGGTTTCAATGGAGG
>CAXMNC010000239.1:0-14420 GCA_964194625.1 Acidiferrobacterales bacterium | reverse complement strand
ACGCGCACCGGCGAAGGACAGCTTGTCGACTCTGCCATGTACGACAATATGCTGTCATTGAACGAAGCCATGATTGCGCTTCATTCGGTAGCGGGCCAGTCACCACACCGCGGTCGTCCGCGCAACGCCTATCCACGAGGTGCCTACAAGGCACGCGATGGTTACGTGGCGGTGAATGTTCCCGACGAACGAATCTGGCGTCGGTGGTGCGAAACCATGGATCGTCCAGACCTCATCGATGACGCGCGCACCAATAGCGGTACCACGCGGGCACAAAACCGTGATTTCCTCGACCCAATCATTGATGAATGGTTGGCCGGACTCACTCGGCACGAGGCGGTCGAAAGACTGAACGAGGCAGGTGTACCCACTGGTCCCGTGCATACGGCCGAGGACGTATTCGCCTGTCCACAGGTCGAAGCCCGCGGTATGTTAATCGAGATTCATGATCCCGATGTCGGCGATTATCGGTTTGCCCGCACCCCACCCCATCTGTCGGCTGCCCCCGAATTACCATCTGTGTCGGCCCCCGATCTCGGCCAACACACACATTCGATCTTGTCGGATCTCCTGGGCTACGACGCACAACAGATCGATGAGCTTGTTAGCGCGGGCGTGGTGGGGGTTGTTGATTGACTCGCACCACCCCCGCGACCGCGCGGCATCTGCACCGGTCTATCACCCTGACGCGACGGATTCACGACCTATTTCGGACTAATAGTGGGTTACACATGGCCGCGCCAGGGCCCGGTTTGGCCCTTGTTTTTATGCTAACTGGTCCAAAAGCGGTTAATTTAATAGCGTTTCTCCCGGAGAATAGGCAGAATATTGAGACTGGACCGGGACGCCGCTAGCCGAATTTGAACGCTTGCGGCTTGGGTGGGTCGGGCCATAAACGCCGGGCACAGTGCCAGGCGTCATGAACGACAGCGCAATGTCGTTCGACCACAACCAGCGTTCTCGGGAAAGTTGGCATCGCCAATATTCCTGGGCCGCTGGAAAGACTTACCAACGTGTTATGGAGGAGGGTTCAATAATGTTCTTCAAGAAACTATTCGTTGCATTGGCGGCAGCCTTCGGCCTGTCTTTGATCGCGGTGAATGCCAGCGCCGCTGAGTTCATTACCATCGGTACCGGTGGCGTAACGGGTGTGTACTACCCGACTGGGGGTGCGATCTGCCGGCTTGTTAACAAGCGCAGGAAAGAGCACGGTGTCCGCTGCTCGGTCGAATCGACGGGTGGATCCGTCTATAACCTCAACACGATCCGCGCCGGTGAGCTCGATATGGGCATTGTTCAATCCGACTGGCAGTACCATTCCTATAATGGCACCGGTAAGGAGTCCTTCATAAAGGCCGGTCCATACAAGGAACTTCGCGCCGTGTTCTCGGTGCATGCGGAACCAGTCAGTATCATCGCCCGTAAGGACTCCGGTATTCGCCACGTGAAAGACCTCGTCGGCAAACGGGTCAACATCGGTAATCCGGGTTCCGGTACCGAGGCCACTTGGAATGTCATGTGGAGGGCCATGGGCCACACCAATGCAGATCTGAAGCTGGCCTCTCAGCTCAAGTCCGCCGAAACACCGCAGGCGCTTTGCGACAACAAGATCGATGCCTTCTTCTGGCTCGTCGGTAACCCGGCGGCCCTGAATAAGGAAGCGACCACTACCTGTGACGCGGTATTCGCCGAGGTCTCCGGACCTGTCATCGATAAGCTGGTGAAGGACAACCCCTTCTACCGCTATGCGACCATCCCGGGTGGCATGTATCGTGGCAACCCGAATGACATCAAGACATTCGGTGTAGGGGCGACCTTTGTTGCGTCTTCAAAAACATCGGACAAGGCGATCTACGAAGTTGTGAAAGCGGTATTTGATAATTTCGACGCCTTCAAGAAGTTTCATCCGGCGTTTTCCGGCTTGAAGGAAAGCGAAATGATCAAGGACGCGCTTTCCGCGCCGCTACACGCTGGCGCGAAGACGTACTATAAGGAACGCGGCTGGTAATAAACGGCTGACAGGGTGGGGGAGTGTGCTCCCCCACCTCTTCTCTGCATTAGTTCGGCGCTCATCAAGAAAGGTCTTTGGGGATTTACCGTTTGCCGCGGTGGGCGGGTCTGACCGTTTAAAGGCCAGCCCATGGTTGCCGTTGACAGTCGGAGACCCCCACAAACTCGGCTAACGAGTAAAAAGAACCGAACGGTGGAAGGAGATAGCGTTCCTTCCGGGAGGCAGCGATGGATAACCGTACCATCCCGCTAGTCTTGGGTCTTGCTATCATGTTTGCGGGCGCGGGCATATCGGCGGCCACATTCGCGGCCGATATCATTATCGGCACCGGTAGTAGTGCGCGCGTGCACTATAGTGTGGGTCGCGCCATGTGTCGGCAGATCCAACGAGAAAGCCAGGGGTTAACTTGCGAGGTGTTGCGTATCGAAGGGCGCGATGCCGCCGAACCGCTAGCGGTCCTGTCCCATGTGCGCGACGGCGCCATCGAAGTCGGCCTGGTGCAATCCGATTGGCAATATCATGCGTTTCAGGGCACCGGACCCCTCAAGTTCGTAGACATCAAGTTCGATAATCTGCGGTCACTCTTTTCGCTGCACGGTGAACCCTTCACAGTCATCGCCCGCCGGGATTCAGGTATCAAGTCTCTCAATGACTTGGCGGGCAAGCGCGTCAACATCGGCAATCCCGGTTCTAAGCAACGCGTAGTCATGGAAATGGTAATGAAGGCCAAGGGCTGGACGCGAAAGTCTTTTCAACTTGTGGATGAGTTGACCGAGGCCGAGCAATCATTGGCGCTGTGCCACAATCGTGTGCAGGCGATCGTTTCAACCGTGTCGCATCCCGATCCGGCAATCGCGAAGGCCATCAAACTTTGCGATGCGGCAGTGGTAGAGGTGTCGGGGGCCGCAATCGATAGACTTATTGCCGACAACCGTTTCTTAGTGGCCACGGAAGTGCCGGCGGGGCTTTACGACCAGCAAGACAAGCCGGTCAAGACCTTTGGTGTTATCGTGACGGCCGTGAGTTCCGCCGATGCGGCAGACGACACGACCTATGCCATCGTCAAGTCGGTTTTCGACAACCTACAGAATTTCAAGCGACTACATTCGGCACTTGGCAATCTATTGCCGGGGCGCATGATGACGGACGGTCTATCCGCACCTACCCATCCCGGTGCGGCGCGATATTTTCGCGATAAGGGGATGATGTAGCTATTCGTGTGACTCGGCCAATAAACTACCGGGGATCTAGGCCACGGTAGGAGGAGTGGGAGATAACATGAGCGAAAAAAAAGAAGCCGCGGCAGCCGACCAACAACAGCTTCAAGACATGATCGCCGAGACCGATACCGGTGGGCGTAAGCCCACTGGTATTCCGGCCAAGGTGTTGTGGATCGTACCTCTTGTATGGTCGTTGTTTCAGCTCTGGTATGCCTCGCCCATGCCTTACATTATCGGTAAGGCCGTCCTCAATAGCACCGAGGTACGCTCAATCCATCTCGGGTTGGCGATCTTTCTCGCCTATCTGGCTTATCCCGCGCTTAAGCGTTCACCACGCCGCTATATCCCAATCCAAGATTGGATATTGGCCACCGTCGCTGCGTTCTGTGCGATGTATATCTTTCTGTTCTACCGTGAGTTGGCGGAGCGCCCTGGCTTGCCGACCACGACCGATCTGGTGGTCTCGGTCATCGGCATCGTGCTTATTTTGGAGGCGACGCGACGTGCGCTTGGACCACCATTGATGGTGGTTTGTATGGTTTTTATTGCCTACACCTTTGGTGGACACCTGATGCCCGAAGTCATTGCGCACAAAGGGGCGAGTCTGTCCAAAGGCATGTCGCACTACTACCTGACCACGGAAGGGGTATTCGGGATCGCGCTGGGGGTTTCGGCGAGTTTGGTGTTTTTGTTCGTTTTGTTTGGTTCGTTGCTGGAGAAGGCCGGTGCTGGCAACTACTTTATCCGAGTCGCGTTCGCGCTCATGGGCCATATGCGAGGTGGTCCTGCCAAGGCGGCCGTGGTCTCCTCCGGCATGACTGGACTCATCTCAGGCTCTGCGATTGCCAACGTGGTCACCACCGGCACGTTTACCATCCCGTTGATGCGTAAGGTTGGCTTTTCCGCAGAAAAGGCCGGGGCGGTGGAGGTCGCGTCGTCGACCAATGGTCAGCTGACGCCACCCATCATGGGGGCGGTGGCCTTTCTCATGGTCGAGTACGTCGGCATCACCTACCTAGAAGTCATCAAGCATGCGGCGCTGCCCGCACTCATTTCTTATATCGCGCTGGTGTACATCGTGCACCTCGAAGCGATAAAAGCTGGCATGAAGGGGCTGCCCAAACGCAGCACCTCTACCCTTAGTCAGAAACTGCTGAGTTTCTTGACCACCTTCGTTGGTCTCATCGTTCTGAGCGCCGTGGTCTATTACGGACTCGGCTGGATGAAGGGTGCCTTCGGCGCTGCTACGCCCTGGATCGCAGCGGTGCTCGTGTTTATGGCCTATGTGGGCTTGGTTAAGTATTCCACCTTGTTTCCCGCTCTCGGTACTGATATCGAAATCACGCAACTACCCGAAACCGGTCCCACGGTTAAAGCCGGGCTGTATTACCTATTACCCGTGGTCGTATTGGTGTGGTGCCTAATAGTGGAAAGACTTTCCCCTGGATTGTCGGCGTTGTACGCCTCGGTCTTTATGTTGGTCATTTTGCTTACACAACGGCCGCTGAAGGCGATGCTGCACAAATCGGGCGAACATATCGGTCAGTGTTTGCGCCAAGGGCTCGACGATGTGTGCGACGGTTTGATCGCGGGCGCTAGAAACATGATCGGCATCGGGGTTGCGACCGCTGCCGCCGGTCTTGTGGTTGGTACAATTACGCTGACTGGTGTTGGCTTGGTGATGGCCGAATTCGTGGAGTTCATTTCCGGTGGTTATGTTTTGCCCATGCTCATTTTCACCGCCATACTCAGTCTGATTTTGGGCATGGGGCTACCGACTACCGCCAATTACATTGTCGTATCCTCGCTAATGGCGCCGGTTATTGTGACGGTAGGCGCCGCGCATGGTCTTATCGTGCCCTTGATAGCGGTGCACATGTTCGTTTTTTACTTTGGCATCCTGGCCGACGATACCCCACCCGTGGCCCTGGCCGCCTTTGCCGCGGCTGCGATATCAGGCGGTGACCCTATCCGCACCGGCATTCAGGGGTTTTTCTACGATATCCGCACCGCGATTCTGCCGTTCCTGTTCATCTTCAACACTGAGTTGCTAATGATCGGCGTCGAAACCTGGTACTTGCTGTTGTCGACAATCATTACTGCGCTCATGGCAATGTTGTTGTTTGCGGCCGGTACCCAGGGCTACTTCCTGGCCAAGAGCAGGCTGTGGGAGTCGCTGGCCCTGATCCTCATCGCGTTTACGATGTTTCGGCCAGGTTTTTGGATGGACCAGATCTATCCGCCTTTGCAGTCGGTGCCCGCCACCAACATCTACGAGGTGGCCGAGGGTATGTCGAAGGATGCCCAGATTCGTATCCAAGTCAAGGGCGAGGATCTGGAAGGGCGCGAGATCGACAAAGTGGTCATGTTGCCACTCGGTGCCAAGGGTTCCGGCGAGGATCGTCTCCGTAAAGCCGGTATAGAGCTCAGATTCGAAGAGGGTAAGACATTTGTGGACAACGTGGTGTTTGGCAGTACGGCCGACCGCCAGCAGATCGATTTCGACTATGAAGTCGCAAGCATTCAAAAGAAAGCGGATCGGCCACCGAGGCAACTGTTCTATATTCCTGCCTTAGCACTGTTCGCGGTAATCGTCATGCTACAACTCCGGCGCCGCAGCAAACCAGAGTTGGCGACGGCGCATTAGAGGAGCGCATACGATGTACAAAGATATTCTGTTGCCTATCGATCTCGAACATGAAAGCACCGAAAAAGCTGTCCCTGTTGCTGTTAATCTTTGCCAGCTCACGGGCGCAAACCTACACGTGCTTGCTGTGTTACCCGATGTCGGTATGAGCATCGTTAGTCAGTACTTTCCCAAGGACTATGAGAAAAAGGCATTGGCGGAAGCGCTGGAGCGATGCCGTGCTTTCGTCAAGCAGCGCGTTCCCGATGGTATTCAGGTTCGGCATATCGTCGGTTCCGGCACGGTGTACGCCGTCATTCTAAATACGGCGGAAAGCGTAAAGGCTGATTTGATCGTTATGTGGTCCCACCGACCGGAGCTCAAACAGTTCCTTCTCGGCCCCCACGCGGCGCACGTAGTGCGTCACGCCCAGTGTTCAGTGCTGATTGTTCGGGATTAGCGGGCGACTGGAACTAACTAGATCGCCGCCAGTGCGGCATCTATTGCGCCGCCGAGCTTGTTCGTAATCTCTTCCACATGCTGGCCGTCAATAATGAATGGCGGTGCCAGCAGCACATGGTCGCCAACGTGGCCATCAATAGTTCCGCCCATGGGATAACACATCAGGCCCTGCTCCATTGCCTTGCGCTTAATCGTCGCGTGTAGACGCAAGTTGGGGTCGAAGGGTGTTTTCGTTTCACGGTCGGCGACGAGTTCGAGGCCCCGAAACAAACCGCGTCCACGGATATCACCGATATGTGGATGGCCGCCAAAGCGATCCCGCAGGGCGCGCGCAAGTCGTTCTCCTTGTCGGCGCACATTATCTAGCAAGTTTTCTTCTCGGATGACCTTCTGCACCGCAAGGGCGGCGGCGCATGCTGCCGTATGTCCCATATAGGTATGCCCATGTTGGAAGAATCCAGACCCTGTTCGTATGGTGTCGTAGATATGCCCGGCAACCAGCAACGCGGCGATAGGTTGGTAACCGGCACCGAGGCCTTTCGCCGTGAGGATCATATCTGGTGCAACCCCGTCCTGTTCGCATGCGAACAGACTGCCGGTGCGACCCATGCCACACATTACCTCATCGAGGATCAGTAGTACGTTGTAGCGATCGCAGATTTCACGAATGCGTCGGAAGTAACCAGGCACGGGTGGCACCGCCCCGAGCGTGCCGCCGACCACCGGTTCGGCAATAAACGCCAGCACCGATTCGGGGCCTAATTCTTTGATTTTCGTTTCAAGCTCATTCGCGACCCTGAGTCCGTACCTCTCATCGGTTTCATCTTCGTGTCGGTCGCGATAGGCATAACAGGGCGAGATGTGATGCGCCTTAATAAGTAGGGGCGCAAATTGCTCACGGCGCCACGCGTTACCACCGACCGCCAAAGCACCCAGTGTATTGCCGTGATAACTCTGGCGTCGGGCGATAAAGTGGTGACGCTGAGGCTGTCCTATTTCCACGAAGTATTGTCTAGCGAGCTTCAATGCCGCTTCGGCGGCTTCAGAGCCGCCGGTCACAAAGTATACGCGCTCGATACCTGCCGGTGCCGATTCGATCAGCATATCCGCTAGGTCTTCCGCTGGTTGGCTGGCGAAGAACGACGTGTGGGCATAGGCCAAGTGATCAAGCTGTGACTTGATCGCGTTAATGACGGCGGGATGACTATGCCCAAGACAAGACACGGCGGCCCCACTGGAGGCATCGAGGTAGCGTTTACCGTTGGCATCGATCACGTAGGGACCGTCACCCCGGGTCGCCAACGGCAACACATGCTGGGTATGTCGATGAAAAACGTGATCCATGCGTTTGCGCCAACAGTTTATGCCTAGGTGCATGATACAACATCTAACCAGTGTTCCCACGCCGAGCGGACTCCACTCTCAATATCTTGTGATTCGCGTTACACTCTTGATGAGTAAGCCCCACGCGGCACCTACGCTGTAGACCATATCCGAAGCCGTGAATACAAACGAAAGTACAAAAGCTTGATGTTCGGCCTGCAGCAGGCAATCCGTAACGAGCAATCGATTCTGTTCATCGTTGCCTTGGTAATCGGGGTAGCGAGCATGCTGACGCAACAGATCACCCGCGAGAGTTTCTTCGCCTGGCAACTTGAACGACGTGGCATAGACCTCACACAAGCCCAAGAAACAGGTTTGCTACTCGCTATCACCATCCAAGACCTGGTAAGCGACAATTATGCCGTTGTTCCGTACAGTGCCGGGCTTACAGCAGTGCGGCACGCGTTGGCTGAAAAGGGTGCTACGGTTGCCCTCGTCTTGGATCAGGAAGATCGACTTTACGGGCACCTGACTTCGGCTGACGTGCTAAAGTGGACTCTGGGTGCCGTTGAAGCTAAGGCGTGCGCTGGCGATATTGCGCAGCCTTGTGAAATCGTCGTCCTTCCCCACAACAGCCTTGATCGAGCCCTGCAGTTGATAAGCGCTCATGGCGAGGACTTTCTACCAGTGATCGATGACACCGCAGAACGGTATATATTAGGTGTCATTTACCACAAGGACTTAGTGCTGGCGCAAAATCGGGTGTTGCTCGAAGCCCGTGCCAGAGACCAGGGTGAGAACTGAGCCCGAATGACTATAATCCAGTGAGGAGTGGCCCAGTCCTATTACTGGTGGCCCACAGCGCGCTATAATTTTCTCAGGCGTTCGCTTTTTTGGGGTTCCAAATCCTGATGTTGTTTAAGCAGAAAAAGACAGGCGAGCTGATCGTTAAGCCACGGTACTCACCGCGGGTAAAGCTATTTATTGCTGGCCTAATAGTTGTTGTTCTGTTGGTAACCAGCGGGGTCATTTACAATCACGGTTTGAGTATGGCGGGCTTCGAAAGCCTGACGGCGCTGCGTCAACAGCAGGGCCTACAGGAAGTCGTTGCCCAGCTCAAGCAAGATAACCAAGCCCTACGGGACTCGCTGGCGCGCGCCGAGCGCTCGCTGCAAATGGATCAGACCGCGTACCAAGATCTTGATCGTTCGCTCAAGGCTTCATCCCAAGCGATTGTGCGGCTGCGCGAGGAGCTCAACTTCTACCGCAACATAATTTCGCCGCCTAACAAAAAGAGTGGCCTACGCATACAGAGTCTGAAACTCGAGGCTGCCGGCGACGGTACGACGGCGACCAGCAAGTATCACTATAAGATGGTATTGATTCAGGCCCTGAAACATGATCGCAAGATCAGTGGAAAGGCGCGATTTGAGATTAGTGGGGTGCAGAGCGGCGAAAATACGACAATACGATTCCCCCAGGCTGCCGATAAGCCCATTAGCTTTAACTTTAAGTATTTTCAGGACATAGAAGGGCAAATCGAACTGCCCCAGAACTTTGAGCCGCGAACGATAAAGGTTAATGTGACCAGCCGTGGGCGAAACGCCCAATCGATAGAACAGATCTATCCGTGGCCGAACGCCTAACGCTGGGACCTGACCACGGGGTACTTGATCCGGGTCACCGGGCGAGTTATCTACTATTATAGTTATCTACTATTATTATATAGATTAGAGCCATAGCGTCATATCGGCGAATGGTGGCGGAGGTGATAATGCTGGACGCACTGGGTAGGAAATCGAACGAGAAACCTTGTAATACCATCGATACGCTAGTGGGCGCCAAGGCCGAGCTGAAGGGAGACATTTCCTTCTCCGGCGGGCTTCGGGTTGATGGCAAAATTAAGGGTAATATCACGGCAAAGTCTGGCGGCAACAGCACGCTTATCCTGAGTGAACACGCTGAAATCGTGGGCAACGTCAGTGTGCCGCACATGATTGTTAATGGCAGGATCAAAGGCAATGTGCACTGTCTAGAGCGCATCGAGTTGCAATCGAAAGCTGAGATCACTGGCGATGTCCATTATAAGGTTATAGAAATGGCGCTCGGGGCTGCCATTAATGGCAATCTGGTGCACGAGACTGCGCCGGCAGCCGGAAAAGGTGCCGTTACTCAGTTTACGCCGCTTGCCGCATCGGGCGGTGGGGATGCCGGTGGGGATAGAGACAAGTAGGTAAAACCCGTCGCCAAGCTTGAATCTTGCTCAGCGTGCCCCCATAATTGTATAAGGATTCTCTGATATAGCGATTGTTACGATCATGAATGCACCCATGCCCGAAATGCCAACCCCGCTCAACTTCACGGATAGTGCAGCGCAGAAGGTCAAAGAACTAATCGAGCAAGAAGATAATTCTGAGCTCAAATTGCGAGTTTTTATTACTGGCGGCGGTTGTTCTGGCTTTCAGTACGGGTTCACGTTTGATGAGACCGTGAATGAGGATGACACGCGTGTCGAAAAGGGCGGCGTGATGCTATTAATAGACCCACTAAGCCTTCAGTATCTAGTGGGTGCAGAGATAGATTACCAAGAAGGCTTGGAAGGCGCCCAGTTCGTACTCAAGAATCCGAACGCCAAAACCACCTGCGGTTGCGGATCGTCGTTTGGTATTTAAAACGAGCAGCAAGTAACACGTTACAAGTAGCAAGTTGGAGAGAGAGCCCACGCCCTCTTTTCATTTCTTCATTTTCGCTTTTCCTTACCACTTACCACTTCAGACGTGCTACTCGCACTTAAGGCTCAAATATCTCTCCCAGCACCACCGCGCGCCGTGCACCGGTCACGCTCGGGAGATTGCCTGGCTTACCTGACAACGTTTGTTGTGCGAGCCAAGCGAAGGCCGCCGCTTCCACCCAGTCAGGATCTAATCCCAACGCCGTAGTGGTATCTATTGGAAGCTTGGGGATCTGTTTGCATAATTGAGCCATAAGCGCGAGATTGTGGCTGCCGCCACCGCATATGTAGACCTCGTCGACCTTGGGTAAGAACATATCAATTGCTTGTGCGATTGAACATGCCGTGAGCTCAAGTAATGTAGTCTGTACGTCGGTCGCCGACGGTGTGGGTGTGGTTCTGGTGATATGCCTTTCCAGCCAAGCAAGGTTGAAGTACTCGAATCCGGTACTTTTTGGTGGTTTCAACTTAAAGTAGGAGTCAGCACGCAAATGCGCCAGCAGATCCTGGGCACACTTTCCAGTCGCTGCCCATCGACCGTCAGCGTCGTAAGTTTTTTGCTGATGTGTTGCAATCCAACCGTCGAGTAAGGTATTTCCCGGCCCGCTATCGAAGCCCACGACGTCAAGACGTCGATCTGCCGGTAGGTAGCTGACGTTAGCGATGCCGCCGATATTAACGATGACTCGATTTCGATCTGGGGAATGGAACATCCATTGATGAAATGCGGGTGCAAGTGGTGCGCCTTGTCCGCCGGCGGCGATGTCGGCGGTGCGAAAGTCGGCGGCGGTGGCGATGCCAGTACGCTTGGCAATTAGCGACGCATTGCCAATTTGAATGCTGTATGGCTGTGGCGCGTTTGGCTCATGGCGTACGGTCTGGCCGTGGCTACCGATAGCCCGAACTTGTCGAGCATCGAGACCTGCCTTACTGCATACATTTTTCGCAGCCTTTGCAAAAAGCTCACCCAACGCCATATCTAGCTGCGCCACCGCTTCCGGGTCATTTGCGCTATCGTTCATCGCCGCCCGTAGCCGCTGCCTGATCTCCGGCGGGTAGGGCTCGCTATGAGTTGCCTTTAAGGTGAGCGGGGGTTTGGCAAGAATCGAAACCACCGCGGCGTCGATGCCGTCCATGCTAGTACCTGACATTAGCCCAATGAAGTTCATATAAGGAGTGTCTGACTTAATGCTAAACCGATCAAGGTCTGCAGTATGTGCGGGCGAGGGGCGGAGTAACGTACGCATGATCGCAACGGCTGTGTTACTCTCTGCGTGCCTTAAATATGATAGATTCTCGCGCGTTCGTGAAAGATTCCCATTGCACCACCTGGGTCGTCGTTATCGGGCCAGGGCTTTATTCCATCTACCCACATGCCTAACGTCGATGAATCGGTAGGGTTGCTGACGCGTGGCGTTGATGAAACGCTGCTCGAAGCAGAGCTAACCGAGAGGCTCACGGCCGGTAAGCGGCTGCGGGTGAAGGCGGGGTTTGATCCTACTGCACCAGACCTACATCTGGGTCACACGGTACTCATCAACAAGATGCGGCAGTTCCAGAACTTGGGACACGAGGTGTTGTTTTTGATCGGCGATTTTACCGGCATGATCGGCGACCCAAGTGGCAAAAACTCCACACGGCCACCGCTTACACAAGAAGAAGTGAGAGCGAATGCGCGAACCTATGAAGAACAGATCTTCAAAATCCTGGACCCAGAGCGGACCCAGGTCATGTTCAATTCCACTTGGATGAACGAAATGAAGGCTGCCGACATGATTCGTCTCGCGGCGTTGCATACGGTGGCCCGCATGCTGGAACGAGATGATTTTCATCAACGCTATACCAGTGGCAAGCCAATTGCGATTCATGAATTTCTGTACCCGCTCGTGCAAGGCTATGATTCGGTTGCTATGCGAGCTGATGTGGAGCTTGGCGGCACCGACCAGAAGTTCAATATGTTGGTGGCCCGGGAATTACAGAAGCATTATAAGCAGCCATCGCAAATAGTTATGACACTCCCCATCCTCGAAGGGACAGATGGGGTGAACAAGATGTCGAAGTCGCTGGGGAACTATATAGGTATCAACGAGCCACCCGAGGAACAGTTTGGCAAGCTCATGTCGATTTCCGATGAACTCATGTGGCGTTACCTTGAGTTGCTCTCATTTGAGGATATGGCAACTATTACTAAATGGCGTCAAGAAGTGGAGCAGGGACTCAATCCTAGAGATATAAAGGTTCGCCTGGCTAAGGAGATCGTGAGTCGGTTTCATGACAACGACGCGGCAGATAAGGCCCACCAAGATTTTGTCGCGCGCTTTCAGAAGGGAGAAATGCCTGAAAACATTCCGGAACCTCCCCCCCTAGCATCCGATGGTTCGGGTCTTGCGGTCCCGCGAGTTCTCACAGATACGGGGCTGACCGTGAGTACGTCAGAGGCCATACGCTTGATTAGGCAGGGTGGGGTTCGTCTCGACGGTGAACGCCTGAACGACCCCAAGCAAAGAATCGTGCCCGGAGAGACTGTCGTGTTTCAGGTGGGAAAACGCAAATTCGCCCGCGTAACCGTCAAATCGAAATAACCAGCTAGGAGCAGTATTTCGTGCCGGTAGTACGCATCTTGAGGGGGTTGGCGGCAATTTTCCCCCAGGCTGCCTAATTTCCGCTAGTGGGCGATTGACCCTTATATACAAGGGCGTATAATGCCTCGGTTGTCCGGCCCCGAGCTCGGGAGTCCGGGTGTGCTCTTTTACAATGTGGATCAAGTAATTTGTGTGGGCGCTTTCGTCGATTTGGGTCCAACTGGTTAAGGTCGTGATACCGACGTGAGTCGGAGTCACGACCACAATGTTTTGTCCTCTTTTTTCGGGGACGCAAATTTTTAATTAGAGAGTTTGATCCTGGCTCAGATTGAACGCTGGCGGCATGCCTAACACATGCAAGTCGAACGGTAACGATGGAAGCTTGCTTCCAGGCGACGAGTGGCGGACGGGTGAGTAATGCTTGGGAATTTGCCTAGTAGTGGGGGACAACACGGGGAAACTCGTGCTAATACCGCATACGCCCTACGGGGGAAAGCGGGGGATCTTCGGACCTCGCGCTATTAGATGAGCCCAAGTCGGATTAGCTTGTTGGTGAGGTAAAGGCTCACCAAGGCCGCGATCCGTAGCTGGTCTGAGAGGACGATCAGCCACACTGGGACTGAGACACGGCCCAGACTCCTACGGGAGGCAGCAGTGGGGAATATTGCACAATGGGCGCAAGCCTGATGCAGCAATGCCGCGTGTGTGAAGAAGGCCTGCGGGTTGTAAAGCACTTTCAGTAGGGAAGAAAAGCCCGAGGTTAATAACCTCGGGTCTTGACGTAACCTAAAGAAGAAGCACCGGCTAACTCCGTGCCAGCAGCCGCGGTAATACGGAGGGTGCGAGCGTTAATCGGAATTACTGGGCGTAAAGCGCGCGCAGGCGGCTGGGTCAGTCGGATGTGAAAGCCCCGGGCTTAACCTGGGAATTGCATTCGATACTGCCCGGCTAGAGTATGGGAGAGGGAAGTGGAATTTCCGGTGTAGCGGTGAAATGCGTAGATATCGGAAGGAACACCAGTGGCGAAGGCGGCTTCCTGGCCCAATACTGACGCTCAGGTGCGAAAGCGTGGGGAGCGAACAGGATTAGATACCCTGGTAGGCCACGCTGTAAACGATGAGAACTAGATGTTGGGAGGGTTTGCCTCTCAGTGTCGCAGCTAACGCGTTAAGTTCTCCGCCTGGGGAGTACGACCGCAAGGTTGAAACTCAAAGGAATTGACGGGGACCCGCACAAGCGGTGGAGCATGTGGTTTAATTCGATGCAACGCGAAGAACCTTACCTGCCCTTGACATCCTCGGAACTTTCCAGAGATGGATCGGTGCCTTCGGGAACCGAGTGACAGGTGCTGCATGGCTGTCGTCAGCTCGTGTCGTGAGATGTTGGGTTAAGTCCCGCAACGAGCGCAACCCTTGTTCCTAGTTACCAGCACTTCGGGTGGGTACTCTAGGGAGACCGCCGGTGA
>CAXMNC010000238.1:0-3038 GCA_964194625.1 Acidiferrobacterales bacterium | reverse complement strand
AGGGCGAAGTCGGTGCCTTACGGGAAAAAGTTAAACGTGGCCCACGTAGACCACGCACCCCATCCCTCTTGGTTCTGAGCACGCACGCGCCAGCGGTACTGGCGGTTGGCATACGCGGGCCAGAAGGTCTGCATGTTGTTCGCAGGTGCGTAGGTATAGTAATAGCGCCAGGCTCCGCCATCCCAATAACCTATTTCGAACTCATGGCCTGTGGTGTTCGCAATTGCGTTGGCGCTGAGGGTTACCGAACCTGATGCGATTGTCGCACCATCTGGGATTAGCCCCGTGGGTGCGGGCGGCGGAAGGTTTCCGAAACCAAAGGTTGCCGAGGTCGACCACGCGCCCCAGCCGAACTGGTTTTCGGCCCGTACACGCCACTGATACTCGGTGTGGTACGCCGGCCAGAAAGTCTGGGTGTTGTTAGTCGATGCGTAGGTGTAATAGTACTGCCATGTTGCACCGTCCCAGTACGAAATTTCGAACTCGTAACGCGTCGCATCTGCGATAGCATCCGCGCTCAGCGTTACCGAGCCCGACGGAATCGCAACGTTATCAGGACTTAACTGGGTTGGTGCAGGCGGCGCCCCCCCGACGTTCCCGAAGTTAAACGTGGCCCACGCAGACCACTCACCCCATCCAGCTTGGTTTTGAGCACGTACCTGCCAGCGGTATTGGGTATCATCGAACACCGGCCAAAAGGTCTGCGCACTGCCGTTCGGCGAGTAAGTAAAGTAGCGTTGCCACGCCCCATCCCAATACTCGATCTTGAATTCATAGCGTGTCGCATTCGCGATCGCATTGGCGCTAAGAGTTACCGAACCTGATGCGATTGTCGCGCCATCTGGGGTTAGCCCCGTGGGCGCCGGCGGTAGCGAGGGCGGGCTGGGTGGGTCGTCGTCGAGGACGTACATGATGTTGTAATCCACGTTGACGCCGCATAAGTCGGGTGCGGTCCAGTCGGAGTCATACTGCTTACCAGTGGGATCCGACCATCCACCGAACGGACCCTCGTACCAAGCGGATGGGCTATACCAGTCGTTGAATCCGTGCTGCCCATCATAGTACGCGTACCAGATAGGTAGATGAGAAAAGGCCGATGTGTTACCCACATTGTCTCGCCACCACACCTTGCGCGTGTAGATGCCGCAGGGCATGTTTCCGCAGGCATTCACGCCTTCCTGTACTTTCTGAACTAGCTGAGATGACGACCAGTTGCCCCGCGCTTGCTCTGCGTCGATCCACAGACGTCTGACTGGGAAGCCCTCGATGATGGAGAGGGCAGTCTGGACTTGCTGGGTAATGTCAAAGTCCCAGTAAAGCAAAACATAGGCATCGACGGTCATTCCGCCATCGATGGCCATCTGTAATTGCTGTCGCGTGATGTCGCGAACTTGCGTGCCGGTGACCACGTGCTTAACGTCGCGACCGCGCCAGCAAGAGACCTCGTTAGCACTGATATTACCCGACCAAAAAGAAATGTCGGTGGCGAAGACTGGGTTGGCACTGGAATTCGGGTCTGCTGCCGCGACATTGGCGGATGTGACCGCAAGCCACCCGAAAATTAGAAAGCGGACGCCAACGCAGAATATCGCTCTATTATCTAGAGTGCGCTGGCGCTGACCCTCCCTTGTCTGGCGCAGTCCAATAGCTGCGTCAATCGTTATCATTGTGGTATGCGATTGCTAGCATAAGCACTTGTGCTAACGAGGAGAACCAATTGATATGCTTCCCTTGTCTCAGCGGTGCTGTTGCGCCGACCGTCGGTGTGATTTCCTTTCGCCTATCGTTTTTTCTTTAAAAGCGGACCAGACCATATAGGTTGCGTGGCTTGGGGGATTAAGGCGGGTCACTCCCCGCTACTTTTTGTTGCCGGGAACAGCGGTCGAGAAGCAGTGTTTACTTCTCACGAATCTAGGATCAGACTTGATCTATATCGGTGAGCTTCTGTAGTCATTCGTGCCTATGAACGACGCGACTCGGTGGTTGGTTCTAGTTGTTCTAGTAGGTGGCATCCTGGCTGCCTTCTACTATTACTGGCAGCAGAATGTGCAGCAGTCTCCGTCCCTCGTCGAAGCCCCATCGCCGCAAGCCGAGATCCAACCGGCAATACGCCATCCGATTCAACCGGCTGGAGAGGCAAATCCTTTACCGCCGCTAGATGACAGTGATGCGGCAACGCGGGATGCGCTAGCGGGCCTGCTTAGTCAAGACTGGATACAAGAGTTCTTCCAACTGGAGGGTATCGTTCGCCGTCTTGTGGTTACAATCGACAATTTACCGCGCCGGCAAGTACCGCTGAAATATATGCCGGTCAAACCGACCGGGCCGCGGTTTTTGGCGATCGGCGAAGAGAAAAACCTCTTTCTAAATCCAGACAACTATCGCCGCTACACGCCCTACGTCCGGCTTGCCGAGGCCGTTGAGACCAAGAAGCTCGTAACGGGGTATGTCCACTTCTATCCACTGTTTCAGCAGGCTTATAAAGATCTGGGATATCCGTCGGGATACTTCAATGATCGTTTAGTTGAGGTGATCGACAATTTGCTGGCCGCGCCGGATATCAAAGGGCCGGTCAAGCTGGTCCGGCCCAAAGTCATGTATCAGTTCGCGGATCCCGACATTGAGGCGCGCTCGGCCGGCCAAAAGATTTTGATCCGTATGGGTAGCGAGAACGCTGGCCGGATCAAGGCCAAGCTGCACGAAATCCGGCGCGAGTTGACCAGCCAAACCCCAGATTTGCGCTCGCCAGCCGCGGGATAAGAACGCAACCCTTTTCGAGCCCTCACACCGACCATTAGGTTCGCAGACGGACTCGGGCGTAGAATCTGTGCTCGCCACACCAATTACGCAAAGACCCGCTCGCGTTGACGACATTCTCACACTCATTTGCGCTTGCGGTTCTCTCAAGCCCAAGGAGGTCCTCATGAATCCGCTTCAGCGCATCTCCCGACGCGATCTGCTTCGTTTCACCATGGCGGCCGGGGCTGGGTTGGCCGTACCAACAGTCGCATTCGGACGCCAGTGCGAGAAATCCCCGG